>JAUVJV010000154.1 GCA_030592245.1 Candidatus Eiseniibacteriota bacterium | reverse complement strand
GGGAGTGCTCGATGACGCCATCGGCGCCGACCAGATGGAGCAGACCCTGAGACTGAGAAACGGTGATAAGCACCGGCTTGCGGCGACCATTCTCATTGAACGAGGGGACTTCGACAGGGCGCTCGTGCACGCCCTGCGCCGGCGGGAGATCCTCATGGCGGCCTATCCCGACAATCTGGGTTACACCGTGGACTTCCACGTCCATGTGCTGGCCCTGGCGGGAAGAATCGAAGAGGCAGAGGAGGCGCTTCTCGCGTATGACGAGCTGCTGGTTAGCGAGGATCAAAAGCGGCCGTACTCATACTGGCTGATCAAGGGCAATATCGCTCGTGCCAGAGGTGAGTCCGACAGCGCGGTCACCTACTTCGAGCAGGCGCTTGCAGAGGCGGTAGAACCCTTCTTCCACATCCGCTCCATGCTCGGGGAGGCCTATCTCGAGGCCGGCAGGCTCGAGCGGGCCGTCAACATGCTGGAACAGGCGGTCTCAAGATATGATGAAAGCAGGGCCCTTGTTCCGATACGCGCCGTCAAGACCCACTACGTGCTCGGCCAGGCCTACGAGAAGTCCGGCTGGAGAGACAAGGCCATCGAGCAATATGAGACCTTCCTGGAGATCTGGAAGGATGCAGATCCCGGGATTCCCTCAGCCGAGGACGCTAGACTGAGACTGGACCGTCTTAACCAGGGTTAAGGGCTCAGGATGAGGACGACGCTGCTGGCTCGAATCGCTCTTGCCGTGCTGATTGCCTCGCTCAAGGTCATATGATGTTCATCTTTGCCACGGCACACCGATGTCCCATCGGAGCAGCCGGTATCTTATGTGGTTGTGATGTCGGCATTCTCACCTGAGCTTACCAATCTGCTTGATGAGACGCAGGTGGTGGAGGTCCGGGTTGCAGGGGACTGCAGCTGCTATGTGGGAGAGATCCACGGCATGGACGTGATCCTTCTCTTAAGCGGCATCGGCCTCGAGAAGGCGGCCGCAACTACCAGGACCTTGCTGGACAGCTTCGATGTGTCTGCCCTTGTCTTCTCAGGCATTGCCGGTGGAATCAATCCGGGTCTGAATATCGGGGATGTGACGATCCCCGAGTGCTGGGGGCATGCAGATGGCCGGCTCGCACCCGGCGATGAAGACTTCTGGATTCCGGCAGACATGAGCATGCTGCGCGTGGTCGGGGAGGTTTCAGGCCCGGTTGCTCTCGAGGATTGCACTGAGGATGGCGTGTGCCTGGAGAACACACCCGATATCATCCTGGGAGGAAACGGAGTCAGCAACTCCTTCTTCGTCGATGATGCCGGGTACCGTGAATGGCTCTGGGAGATCTTTGAAGCAAACGCCGTCGACATGGAAACCGCCGCGGTTGGCCGCGTCGCCCGGGAGAGGGAAGTTCCCTACATCGCCTTCCGCTCGCTCTCCGACCTTGCAGGAGGCGGTCCGGGCGCTAATGAGATCAATATCTTCTTCCAGTTGGCTGCCGATAATGCCGCGGCCGTGGTGTTCTCGTTTCTCAATGCCTGGGCCGCTGAAGCCGGCGGGCGAAACTGACGCGAGGTGCCGCCGCCCTGCGTCATGGCCTGACCCGCATGACCGGGCCGCCCTATTTCGCGGTTCGGGGTTTCTCGCCTCAAGAACTTGACTCTTTCCTGAAACCTTATTAACATACATACGTCTATGTATGTAAGAGGATCCCGATAAGCAGGTGATCAAATGAGAAGAACTAAGGAAGAAGCCGAGGAGACCAGGCAGCGACTGATGGACGCCGCCCTCAAGGTCTTCAGCGCCCGGGGCTACTCGGCGGCGAGGCTCTCGGACATAGCAGCTGAGGCCGGGGTGACCCGGGGAGCCGTCTACTGGCACTTCAACAATAAGCAGGGGCTGCTCTTTGCCATTTTTAGGGAGATGGCCAATCCCTATGTTCAGACCGCGACGGAGGTGCTTGGATCTGATCTCGGGCCGGGCCGCAAAATCCGCGAACTGGTCTGCCGCGTGAAAGACGCAACGGACAATAGCGAGGCGTTTCTCGCGCACCGCGAGCTCGCCATGCGCTTCATGGCCGAGCATCCTCACGGTTTCGAGGAATACCACAAGCACATTTCCAGAGATATGACAAATCTGACCAGGCAGATAACGGATGTGATTCGTGATGGCCAGCGCTCCGGTGAGATCAGGGCCGATGTTGACGCCACGATCATCACCGGCGTGATCGCGGCCATCCTGCGCGGTTCTGCCATGATGACAAACGTAAAGGGCATGGACCTCCTGCCCAAAGGTACCTCGGAGACAGTGGTGGACCTGATAATGGGGGGGCTTGAACCCAGATGACTGGAATACCGGGGCGCGTTATCGGACCTGCAGACGAGCAAGTGAAGATTACTGGAAGGAGTGACATCATGATGGCTGGATTAGTGAGTTCCCGGAGAGACAAAAGAAGGAGGGCGCGCCTCTTCGCAGTGCGCCTGTCCGGGCTATGCCTGCTTCTTTGCATCGGTCTCTTTCTCGTTCTGGCGGGTTGTGGGGGCGGCGAGACCGAATCCAAGAGCATGGAGCAGATTCATGCCGAGGAGGGCGTGCCGGTGAGGGTGGAGACCGTGAGCCTCGAGCCCTTCATCATCGAGCACGCCTACAATGGGGTACTTACCGGTGAACTCGAATCCAGCGCGAAGGCCAAGGTCAGCGATGCCGTGGCGCATGTCTACTTCAAGGTGGGCGACCGCGTCAGCGAGGGCGCTGTCGTATTGACCTTTCCCACCGATAATCCCGCGGCCCAGTATTTCCAGGCCAAGGTCTCGTATGAAAACGCGACCTCTACCCTGGAGCGAATGGAAACTCTCTATAAGGATGGCGGCATCTCGAAGCAGGATCTCGACAATACCAGGACCCAGTATGAAGTTGCCAAGGCCAACTGGGACGCCGCGGAACAGGCGGTCAGGGTTAAAGCTCCCCTGAGCGGCATCATCACCCAGCTCAATGTCCGGGAAAGCGATAATGTCGAACCCGGAGATGTTCTCTTCACCGTGTCCCGGGCCGGGAGGCTCAAGGCCCGGCTGTGGGTGCCCGAAAGCCAGATCGCGGACATGGCGGTCGGTGCCGACGCCACGGCGACCTGGGGCCGCGCCACCCTGGATGGAGAGGTAACCCAGGTGGACATGTCGCTTAACTCAAAGAAGCAGGCCTTCGGCGTACTGGTGGAGTTCGGCAATCCCGACCTGGCGGTCATGAGCGGGATCAATGCCGACATCACGGTCATGGTACCAACGGGCAGAAATGCCATTGTTATCAACCGCAGAACCGTATTCCGGGAAGACAGCAGACACTTCGTTTATGTCGTCGGGAGCTCAATGGCCCGGAAGCGGGAAGTCGTCCTTGGGAGAGCCCACGGCCTTGATGTGGAGATCGTCTCTGGCCTTGAACCCGGAGATATCATCATCACCGAAGGGCAGATGCTGCTCCAGGAAGGTTCCAAGATCAACATAGTCGAGCAGAAGCGAGGGTGATGAGCGATGTTCTTATCAGATCTATCGATTAAACGGCCAATCCTGAGCAGCATGGTGTTGCTGGTCTTCGTGCTCTTCGGCATCCTCGCATACTTCGGCCTCAATCTCAACCTGGTCCCGGATGCTGAATTCCCCGTCATCACGGTTCAGACCATATATCCCGGCGCCGGTCCCCGCGAGATGGAGACCCAGGTGTCGAAGCGGGTAGAGGATGCCGTCTCAACCATCAGCAAGATCGATGAGATCGTGTCGTATTCGATGGAGGGCATGTCCTATGTCGCCATCACCTTCGATCTCGACAAGGACATCGACATCGCCAGCCAGGAAGTGAAGGACAAGGTCGACGGTGTCGCGGGCGATCTGCCGAATAATGCCGAGGCGCCCATCATCCAGAAATTCGACATCAATGCCATGCCCATCCTGGACATCGTGCTCGCGGGTAATCTGGATCCGACGGAGCTCTATGACATTGCGGACAAGCGCCTGCGTGACCGCTTCAGCCAGATCGAAGGCGTTGCCAAGGTCGATGTCACCGGTGGAGAGGAGCGTGAGATCCGCATCGAGCTCGAGAACCGGTTCGTCTTCCAGAACTCGATCTCGCTGGCACAGCTGGCCGGAGTGCTACGAGCCCAGAATCTCGACATGCCCGGCGGCAACTTCACTCAGCGCAACCAGGAATACTCGGTCCGCCTCAAGGGTGAGGTCGGCAATGTCCAGACCATCGGCGATCTTAAGATCCCCACGGAATATGGGCCCAAGCGGGTTGCAGATATCGCGAATGTATACGATACCGGCGCGGAAGTGAGGGTGCGGACGTCCTACTTTGATAATATCGCGAAGGAGCGGAAGGACAATGTGGTTCTCCTGAGCCTGGTGAGAAGCTCCGACGGAAATACTGCCCGGATAGCCGCTGCTGTAAGAGAAGCGCTTCCGGGGATGGAGAGCGAGCTGCCTGCCGGGGCCAGGCTGGTGCTGGTGGGTGACGCCTCGCGCGTGATCACAGGATCTGTGAAGGATACCCTGACCAATATCTTGCTGGGTATCTTGCTGACCGGTTTGGTCCTGCTCTTTTTCCTCCACGATATTAGGTCGACTTTGATCGTGGCGCTTTCGATGCCCATTTCAATTGTCTCGACCTTCTTTCTCATGCAGGTCTCGGGCTTCAGTTTGAACCTGTTTTCCCTGATGGGACTCTCTACGGCTGTAGGGATCATTGTCACCAACTCGGTCGTCGTCTTGGAGAACATCTTCAGACACAAACAGATGGGGCACGGCAAGGGGGAGTCGGCCTCGAAGGGGACCGCGGAGATCGCCGTGGCCGTTATTGCCTCCACCTTGACCAATATCGTGGTCTTTCTTCCCATTGCCAATATGTCAAGCATGATGGGCATGTTCTTCCGGGAGTTTGCGCTCACCGTTGTATTTGCAACCCTCTTCTCGCTCCTTATGTCGTTCACGCTTACCCCGATGATGGCCTCGCTGATCCTGGGCAAGGGTACAGGCAGGAAGAACCGGATCGGGGAAGCCCTCGAGCGCCGGTTCAGGCGGTTCGAGGAAGGATACCGAAGCGCCCTTGCTTACGTGATCGGGAGCAAGAAGCGAAGCGCTGTCATAGTCGCGGGTTCCGTGGCCGTCCTCATTGCAAGCCTCGGACTTGCCTCCAGGGTCAGCTTCGAGTTCATCCCTACCATGGATGAGGGTGATATCAAGATCCAGGCCGAGCTTCCCCTGGGCGCCAGCCTTGATGAGACTGCGGACCTGCTCGAGGAAATCGAAAACCGGGTAAGAGTGCATCCTGAGGTCAAGCACATGATCACTACGGTGGGGAAGCTCTCCGACCTGGATATGGGGACCAATATGGCCCGTATGGACATAAAGCTCGTGGATGCAGGAGAACGCGACATATCCACCGACGGGGCGGCCGGTCTTCTCATTCGGGAGCTATCCGACATACCCAACGCGAGGATCCGCGTTGCAGCCCTAAGTTCCATGGGCGGTGGGGGCGGGGCTCCGCTCACCTTCAATCTTATGGGCCAGGACGTCGATACCCTGGAGGTATACCAGCAGGAAGTGCTGCGAAGGATCCGGGATGTAGACGGACTGGTCAATATCAATACCAGCTCCAGGCCGGGTAAGCCCGAGATAACCCTGATACCGGACCGGGAGAAGCTCTCCGCTGCGGGCCTGACCGTGTACGACCTGGCGATGGCGCTTAGAGGGGCTATCGAAGGCCTGGTCGCCACCTCGTACAGGGACCAGGGCGAGGAATATGATATCCGGGTCGCCATGACCGATGAATCGGTGGACACGCCGGCGGAGGTGGGGAACATTCCCGTCGTCGGGCCTGAGGGCACCTACCGGCTGTCCCAGCTTGTTGATATCGAGTTCACCGAGGGCTATAGCCGGATTCTCCGCATGGACAAGTACAAGCTGGTCGAGTTCGGAGGTGGCATCGCTCCCGGTTATGTGCTGGGAGATGTCGCAAACGAGATCGACCGCAGGCTTGCCGACCTGGATATGCCCCCCGGCTACAAGATCGAATGGGGAGGGATGGCCGAGCTGATGCAGGAAACCACG
>JAUVJV010000393.1 GCA_030592245.1 Candidatus Eiseniibacteriota bacterium | reverse complement strand
TATAGATTGGTTAACGTAGCGCGGGGCTTTAGCCTCGCTTCACATAATATTCCTCTTTGAGAGGGGACATATTAAAAGCATAGGCGGAAGTGTTAGGATGCTCTTACAGTTACATCATCACCCCCACGTCACTTAGGATTTCCCCTCGAAGCAACACGAGACCTGCCTCGCCGATGTACTCGAACTCGCTGTCCCAGTGGAGGCGGCTGGAGAGTGCAATGTGGGGAAACGCAACGAAGCGACTCTCCCCGGCCAGCGTCACCAGATCGCGGTACAGCGGGTCGCCGACGACGATATCGTACTGATGCTCACTTGTCAGGGCAGTCAGAGCATCCTCGCAATCAAGATACATGTCACCCTCCTCCAGGAGTGCCTGATCCATGCCAAAGAACGAAGCTGCGGTTACATTGGCAATCCCCATATCCAGGCGCAGGCAGTCACGAACGGCATTGCTCATCACCTGCTCTCCGATCACGAGGGCATCTCGAATACCTGCTACCGGCTCACCGGTATTCGGGAGCATCCGTGGTTGGTTAACAAGGCCAAGCGACAAGCGAACGTCGCCGATAAAGCGATGGCTGGGCACATGCCCGATAGGGACACCCACCACATAGGGAGTTCCATGCTCGCGCTCCAGATACCGGGCCGCTTCCAGTCCAGAGCGGGACACCACGATATTCAATCGGGCCTGTGCTGATTGCGCAATGTCATCGAGCGTGGAGCCCATAGCCCAGCAGGAAACTACCCTGCACCCGGCATCGGCCAGCAATGAGATGAGTCCCTTTATTTGCCGATCATTCCCAAGGTCGAGCGGGGTAGCCCCAATGATATTGATACCAGCCTCAAAAGTGACGGAAGCCGGTTTCACAAACCGGCGGGCCAACTCCAAAAAGGCCAGGGACGCTCCGTCGTCGTAATAGTTCATGCCGTTGGTATCGAACATGAGCACCGGAAGCCCCGTCCTTTGCGAGAGAATATGGGCGAGCGCTCGATAGTCTGTTCCGATAACCATTGGTGCCGGGCTGCCGACAATGGCGACGAACCGCCTTCCCAGGGTACGAACGGCGTCTTCGATCCTCTGGAGCAACTTCTCATCGTCTCCCACTACAGCGTCAATCTCTCTCAACTCAGAGCTAAAGATAGCACTCGAGTTGCCGTACCAGCGCGGCTCGTCATAGGCAGTGAAATTCCCGGTACAGCCGCCGGCATCATGGATCACCACGATTCCGCCCAGCTCAAACAATACTGAGCAAACACCCGAATAGTCGGGGGCAAACGGAGGCAATATCTTATACAATCCCTTCATTTTGCACTCTCCTTATATCACCATACCGGAGGCATACATTTGCTCTCGGTGGCTCTGGGGATTTTCAAGCGCCCGAAGTATCTCACGGAAGAGGGTCAGCACTCCTTGATACCCGTATGGCTGACTGTCGAGGCTAAGCGGCACCGTCTTCGCTCCGGAGCAGAAGTATCCCGCGTCAAACCCCACTGCCAGGTCCGCCGTCAACCCCTGGTTAAGAAAGTCCACCATGGTCGGGTGGACATTGGTGAACACCTTGATATCAGGAGTATGACACTTGATCCACTCGACATGCTCCAGATCAAAATCGAGAATCAGGTCGGCGAAAATGTACCGCACCCGGAAACCATACTCGGTCAGGGCGCGGGCAAGCTCGAAGGGGCTGGCGTTCGCCGTCGATCCCACCGCCACAGACAGTGGCCCCAGCGCATGCTGATAGGACCTGATAGCCTCCTGTGCTTCCTCACGATACCTCTCTGGGCATAGCTCGACGCCAAGGAACTCTTCCAGAGTGCGATAAGTCTGGGCAATCGTATCGAGGCCATAGGCAACCGGTGCGAAGCAATAGGGGATTCCGAGCTTCTCCTCCATCTGTCGCACGGCCAGACGGCCATCCGGCTTGATGAGGAGATTATGCGTTGCGCGGCTCATAAGTTGAAACTCCTCCAAGCCGGCGCAGGCGGCAATATGCCTGACCTCGCTCACGCCGGCAGCAGCCAACACCTCGTAGAATTCGCTCTCGGCGTCGATAGGGGCAAAGTTGCCGATGATATTGACCGCCTGTTCCTTTTCGCTCGATGGCTGAAGAAAATCGTAGATGGTCTCCTGTACTGTGAATGTCGGTGGCGTCTTGCCATCCATGGCGATGGGGTCCATGTGGCAAATGCGCACCGGTATTCCCTGCTCGGCCTCCAGTTGCCGGGCAAGCCCGTCATAGTCGGAGCCGAGTAGATCGTCGATGCAGGTGGCGCAGATAAGCATTGCCTTCGGTCGCGGCCGGGTAGTAGCCAGAATCTCAGCTACTGCCTGAGGGATATTTTCCATATGCTGGCCGGTGACAACGTCCATCTCATCCAGATATAAGAATGAGAGGCGTTTTTTGAAACCAAGCTGGATGCCGGCAACAGCCCCATGTCGACCGCACCCGGCGGGTGAAACGAACAGCATCGCCGATTCGGGGACGAGCAGCCCCACGCGGATGATGCCCCAACCCCCTGAGCTGGGAGGACAGTAATGAAGGCAGTTGGGCGGCATCACCTTGCGCTGCCAGTGTGATGCGGTATCCCCCAGTTCGCTAACGGACAGATGGAACGCCTCGCTGTTCATGATTCCCTCCCGTTCCCGACTATGCGGCGGGCTATATCCAGGATGGTCTGCGAGATCGGCAGATCAGTATCCCCCTGGATGACCGTCTTGTTCTGTTCTTCGTAAAACTGGATATGATTATCGCGGGGGATGTCGCCGATGATCTCGGCATCAATCTCGCGGGAGAACCGCCGGACGATATTTTCCTCCTCATCGATGTTGCGCCGGTTCATGATCAGCCCACGCAACCGCGCGTAATTGCGGTCGGCGAAGTTATCAATCGCTGACTTGATGTTGCCTGCGGCAAAGAGAGCCATCTTCTCTCCTGAGGTCACGATAATGACCTCGTCGGCATAGCCCTCCCGCATAGGCATGGCAAACCCGCCACATACAACATCGCCAAGCACATCGAAGAAGACGAAATCCGGACGATACACCTCGAAGGCGTGCAGGTCTTCAAGCGTATTG
>JAUVJV010000376.1 GCA_030592245.1 Candidatus Eiseniibacteriota bacterium | reverse complement strand
GGTCCCCCGTGTTTCATGGGTTGGTGCAGCGTCCAGGATACCGTGTTCGCCGTGAGCGGCCGCTGTGAGGGCAGGTGTTCTGATGAGAACTCTGCATCGCCGTCCGCCGATATGCCGCGCACAAGAAGGGTCATCTCCCGGGGCATGTCGGCGCCGCGCCCGGCAATTCTGAGCCGTGCATACGCAATCTCCTGGCCTTGCTCCAGGTCGGGCACCGGGAACCTCTGGACTGCGACATAACGGGTCCCGCCGGCATCCTCCCCCGCCCGGTTGAGGCCGGGGATCACTCCCTCCGGGTACCACTTGCCGCCGGTCTCTGTTCCATCGTCCACTGTAGAGGTGATCAAGTAGATGGTGCCGGCCGATGGAGGCCATATCCGATTAAGATGGGGGGGCTCACCGACAGTCTCGGCCGGGGACGCTGCCACGGCAGATGAGGGAGTATCCGGAGTCCTGCTGCAAAAGAGCCCAAACAGGATTAGGCATGGCAACACCAAGGCACATGCAGGGTACAGCCATCTTTTTCGCATACTGATCAATCTTAATCTGGGATGCGTCCCGGGCACAAGTGCGAATTTGAACTCGCGAGCTAACTTCGCAGTGGTAATTCGAGTGGGGACAGCTCATGAATTGCGACTTTGCCACGGCTAATTCACAATTCAAGAGCTGTCCCCACCTTACTGCGGTGTTACCATTAAGAAGGTAATTATGCTGGTGGAGGAATCGTGGCCAGAACCGTGAGCCTCGCAATGGGCAAGCAGACAAGAGAATTCGAGGTCATCGAGAAGCCCTACCCGCATATCCTGGTGTCCTCCCGCAAGGAATTGCACGGATGGTGGAAGGGGAAGCGCGAGTGTACGGGCGAGCGCATGCTCGTAAACCCGTATAATGGGTGCTCGGTGGGCTGCATCTATTGCTATGCGCGCGCCCTGCCCGCGGCCTATTTCCGGCTTTTCAACGAGCAGGGCCTGGTCACGGTGTTTAAGGACTTCGACCAGATGGTGTCCGAGCAGCTGGATTCGATATCTGTCGCATCATGCGGCTATCTTTCTCCCGTCTGCGATCCCTTTCAGGAACTCGAGGCCAGCTACCGGCTCTCGGAGAGAATCGTGGGCGAGTTCGTGCGGCGCAACATACCTGTCGAGTTCATAACCAAGTGCACGGTGCCCGGGGAAGTCATAAGCCTGATGAAAGGGCAGCGCCACTCCTTCGGGCAGTTCTCGGCATCCACCATGAGCGAGGACTTGAGGGGCCGCCTGATGGCGGGCGGCGCCACGGTGGATGAGCTCTTCGAGTCTATGGCAGCCTGTGCCGAGGAGGGCCTTCCCGTGGTTTTGAGAATCGATCCGGTGATCCCTCACTTGACGGATTCCAGGCAGGAGCTTAAGGCCCTCATAGAACGTGGCGTCGAGAGCGGGGCGAGGCATATCGTATCGAGCGTCATGGACATACCGGCCAGGATGGCCAAAGAAGTGTTTGCGAAGTTCAGAGGCTTCGGTGTAGGATTGGTTTACGATCTTGAGAGGACTTACTGCGAGTCGATAGACGGCTGTCTTCATGCAGGCATCGACTATCGCAGGCGGATCTTCGATATCCTCCGTAATCTATGCGAGGCGAAGAGGATCACTTTCGGTCTTTGCATGGAATACGAGAAGGTCGGTGATGGGGTGGTGGGGCTCAACCGGGAGTTCATGAGCTCGGTCAATTGCGAGGGCATGGACGTCCCGCTCTACGTGAGGGATGGTGAGCGGTTCGCTCCGGCGGCCGACTGCAGCGGGGCCTGCCTCACCTGCGTGGATGCCCGGTGCGGGGTAGACGACCTGGCGATGGGTCGTGATAAGGGAAAGAAGGACTTCAATCTGCGTGACTATCGCAGGTGGTCACGCGACCTGGAGGGACGGGATGGCTGACGCAAACGCACTCAGGGATCTCAGGAAGAAGGAGCTGATAACGCTCAGGGAACGTGTGGAGACAAGGATCAAGCTCAAACCGGCCCCGAAGCGGATCCGGAGGATAGCTGGGGTGGACCTGGTGCTGACTCCCGGGGCGGGGAAGGTGCATGTGTGCGCCTCGGTGATGTCATATCCAAAGCTCAATGTGCTTGAAGAGGCGATAGCCACGGATGAGCTGGACACCGCCGTTCATGCCGAGCTGGGCACGGTCGCTTTCGTCCCCCTGATACTGAGTGTCTTGAAGATGCTGAAACAGAAGTGCGACCTGATCATGGTGAGGGAACTCTCGGCAAGGGAGGACATTCCGCTGGCCGGCTATATCGGGGTGATCTCGGGGAGGCCCACCCTGGGGATAAGCGATAAGAGCTCGACCATGAAGGCAACGGCAAAACTCGAGGTCATCAAGCGTGCCGGCCCCGTCAAGATCAGGGGACACAAGACTCCGCTGGGGGTTGTGGCGGGCCATCTGGTTACCTTCACGGACTCCTGGAAGCTGGTCAAGGGCTGCATCACCGATTCCCGCATTCCTGAGCCGATAAGAAACGCCGGCTCGAGGGTACGTGCCTGGGAACGGGAGTGGAGACGGCTGAATCTTGGCAGGAAGTAACAGACAGTTAGCCGACACGGCTGCTTGACTAAGCGCTGCCCTCGGTGGTATATTCTACGGGTATAGACTGGTTAGGTGGGTAGATGCAAAAGTCTAGAGATTATGTGGTTGAGAAGGGATGGGAGGTCAGCGTAATGGAAGTAACATTCCCGAAGTGCAGGAAGTGTCACGATGGTGTCCTGATTCCGCTTTCGGATTATGGACGGGAAGGGGCGCCCATTACGTACAAGGCGTGGGTGTGTTCCAATCCTGAGTGCGGCTTCAACCTCAGGATCGATAATGGTGAGATAAGCCTGGGGAAGACAATCGGCCAGTCCATGAAGTAGATTCTGAGCACTTGATCCCCTACTGTAAGAACGGACGCTCCCGAAGTACACAGGCCGCAACAGGAACGCAGACAAAGAATCGCAGAGCCGGCGACGGCTCCGCTATAGATAAGTGGGCTGGGGTGTTGACCCCTGCCCATCCCCTTATAGTGGGTGCGCGCACGTCTGGTGGGGTGCGCGCACGTCTGGCAGGCGCATGCCTCATCCGACGGGCGCTTGCTCATCAGATGGGATACTTGCACATCGCCCTTGAAAGCGGGCCCGCACTTGAATATGATACCCGGGGTATAGACAGCCCCGGCCGGAGGTACGATGCCTGCTCAAGACAGCAT
>JAUVJV010000424.1 GCA_030592245.1 Candidatus Eiseniibacteriota bacterium | reverse complement strand
TTCCGGACAAACATGTCCGAGGGCTGGAGGACGGACCGGGGCAGGATACATATTATTTACGGGCCACCGGATGAAATCGAGTCTCAGGGTATGGAGATCGACCAGGACCCCACCGAGATCTGGTACTACACCTCTAGCGGCAGGACCTTTGTCTTTGTCGATCATACGGGTTTCGGTGACTACATACTTGCCAATGAGCCATAGAAGGCGGATTGACCAGATGGCAGTCGTCTGTCGACCTGTTGCCGGCCTGAGGTCTCTTCCCACCACGGGCTCCGAGCTGCTTACCCAGGAGGTTTTCGGCAGGGCCGTAGCGATCCTCGCGAAACGCGATGATTGGATCAGGTGCCGGCTCGCCGACGGCTATGAAGGCTGGATGGCAGCCGGCGCGCTCCGCGAAGGTCTCACCGGAGCTCCCGACGCAGAAGACGCCGCACCGGGGGAGGCGAGTCCAGGATCTCCCAGCCATGTCGTGATACGCCGGTTCGCCAGGGTCACCTCTGACCGCCACGGCGACCTCATGCTCCCGATGGGAAGCCACCTCTTGGCCGAGGATACCGGGGAGGATTCCCTGAGATTGACTCTTCCGGGAGGTGGCCGGGCTCGCGCCGGGAGAGAGACGCTTTGTTCGATCGACTCGCTGCCCTGGGACATCGGACGGTTCACGGAGGTCACAGGGGAGTTAATGGGCACGCCCTACCTGTGGGGCGGCAAGAGCACCTTCGGTATTGACTGCTCGGGCCTCGTGCAGTTCGTATTCGAGTTCTTCGGATGCAGCCTTCCCAGGGACTCAGGTGACCAGGCCCTTCAGGGGCAAAGGGTGGACGGTCTAAGCGCTCTGCTCCCCCTCGACCTGCTTTTCTTCGGGGATGGTGATAGGATCGATCACGTCGGCGTTCACCTGGAAGACCTCTCCATGCTCCACGCCTCCGGCCACGTTAAGGTCGAGTCGCTCTCCGAGACTTCGGACCTTTTCAGGCCGGATCTTCTCAAGCGCTACAGGTTCGCAAGAAGGTTTTTCCATGCTTGATTTCTCGCGTTCGGCCATCCTGGCCGAGGGCAAACTGGGTCTGCTCACGTCCAAGACGGCGGCCTGCCTGGTTCGCTACGTGCCCGGGAAGGTCTCCTGTATCATAGACTCAACGAGGCGGGGCAGGTCCATAGAGGACGTGCTCGGCTTCGGTGGAGGGATCCCCATCGTGGGCTCGCTGGATGAGGCCCTCGTTCTTGAGCCTGATTCGCTGATAATGGGTATCGCGCCCAGGGGAGGCGCCCTGCCGGATGAATGGCGGCAGATCGTGCTCGATGCGATCACAGGCGGGCTTAACATCATAAGCGGTCTCCACACCATGCTGGGAGAGGACCCCGGCATCCTCGAGGCCGCCAGGAAGAGGGGGGTGGAGATCTGGGATATCAGACGGCCCCCGGTTCCTGACGGGATCTCGCAGGGACTCTTAAGAAACAAGACAGGCAAGGTCGTGCTCACCGTGGGTTCGGATTGCCGCACGGGAAAGATGACTGTAGCCTATGAACTGGTTCGCGCTCTTGAGTCGATAGGTACGGCTGCAACTTTTGTCCCGACCGGGCAGACCGGGATCCTGCTGGAGGGTTGGGGTGTGGCCGTGGATAGGGTTCCCGGCGATTTCATGGCCCGGGTCGTGGAGGACATGACCTTGAAGGCGCTGAACAAGGCCGGGCTGGCGGTTGTCGAGGGACAGGGGTCGATTTCCCATCCAAGCTACTCCGGGGTCGCCCTGGGCATAATCCACGGCTGTTGTCCCGATGGCATGATCCTGTGCCACGACTCAAGCAGGAGCGAGATACCGGGCTTCGCTGCAGCGATCCCCTCGCTCGGCGAGTTGATCGGAATGCATGAGATGATCGCTGCCCCGGTGTTCAGGTCCCGCGTGATCGGGATTGCGCTCGCCACCCACGGCATGAGCGAAGCTGAAGCCGCGGCCCGGGTGGCTGAGGCCGAAGAGGAGACCGGACTTCCGGCCACGGACGTGATACGATGGGGCTGCGGAAAACTCATCCGGTCTCTTCAGGAGGGTCTGCTCTGAGAATCGACTGCATTGATGCCCGGCTCACGCTCTCAGTGCCTTTCGCCATATCGAGAAGCACCACCGAGGTGCGGCAGATCTGCATTGCCCGGATCGAGCACGAGGGAGTGACGGGGTATGGTGAGGCGTCGCCTTCCGCGTTCTATGGTGACAGCCCCGAAAAGGCCCGACAGGTTATATCAGGCGCGGGAGACATCCTGGGCGACGACCCCTTCGATGTTTGGAGCTCATCCGAGATCGCGAGCATAGCCCGGCGGCTGTTAGCGCGCTTTCCGGAAAGCCCTTCCGGCAGGGTGGCGGTGGAGATGGCCCTCTGGGACATCGCAGGCAAGATCAGGGGCCTGCCCGTATTCAAGCTCCTGGAGCTTTCAGCCGGGCCGCTGCCGAAAACGTCTTTCACTGTCGGGGTTGCGGATGCCGGTATTGCCCGCGGCATGCTTGACTCGCTACGGCGGTTTCCCATCCTCAAGGCCAAGGTCGGCTTCGGTGACGAAGAGGCCCTCCTCAATCTCCTCTGCGAGGAGACGGATGCCCTCCTGAGGGTCGACGCCAATGAGGGCTGGTCGCTTGATGAGGCCGTTGAGAAGATCAGCGACTACCGGGACCGCTTCTCGATTGAGATATTCGAGCAGCCTCTTCCCAGGCAGGACATCGAAGGCTACCGGAAGCTCAGGCAGGCGACCGATGCCATCATCATCG
>JAUVJV010000289.1 GCA_030592245.1 Candidatus Eiseniibacteriota bacterium | reverse complement strand
ATGCCGAGCAGGTCGATGATGTCCATGTGCTCCCGCGTCTGCGGCATGACGCCCTCGTCGCCGGCGATGACGAACAGGATGAGGTCGATGCCACCGGCGCCGGCGAGCATGTTCTTGATGAAGCGCTCGTGGCCGGGGACATCAACGATACCCAGGTCTGCCCCGCCCGGAAGTTGAAGATGCGCAAACCCGAGTTCAATGGATATGCCGCGCGCCTTCTCTTCCTCGAGCCGGTCGGTGTCGATACCTGTCATGGCTTTGATGAGGGCGGTCTTGCCATGATCGATGTGGCCTGCAGTTCCTAAGATGATGCGTCGCATCCGGGCTTGCTCCCCAGGCATTCCTTGTCAAGGCCTATGTCAGAGACTTGCGCACGAGGCCTTACGGCGGAGGCCTATTCAGGCACGCGCTCCACCCTGGCGCCGAGGTTCCCGAGCTTCCGCTCGATGGCCTCGTAGCCTCTGTCTATGTGATAGACCCTCGATATATGGGTCTCGCCATCTGCGATAAGGCCGGCAAGTACCAGGGCCGCACTCGCCCGCAGGTCCGTGGCCATGACCGGAGCGCCGCTCAGGCGCCGGACATGTCCCACGTGCGCCGTATTGGCCTCTATCTTGATCTTGGCCCCCATGCGCCTCAGCTCCGGCACGTGGCTGAACCGGTCCTTTAAGATGGACTCACTTATTATGCTGTTTCCCCGGGCTACCGCCATCAGGGCCATGAACTGGGCCTGCATGTCGGTGGCAAATCCCGGATACGGTGCGGTGACCATGTCCACCGAATCGATGCGCCGCTTCCCCTTTACCCGGATTGAGTGCTTTCCGGTTTCGATCTTGATACCGCACTGGATGAGTTTCCTCGTGAGGGCATCCACGTGCTCGGGAACGCAGTCCTCGATCTGGATGTCACCGGCCGTGATGGCTCCTGCCACCATATAGGTACCGGTCTCAATCCTGTCGGGAATGATGCGATAATCGGCGGCGCTGAGCTTCCGCACTCCTTCTATCTCGATGGTCTCGGTGCCGGCCCCTTTTATCCTGGCCCCCATGCGGTTCAGGAACTCGGCGAGCGCGGTTATCTCGGGTTCCATTGCCGCATTGCCTATTACCGTGGTGCCGGAGGCGCGGCAGGCCGCCATCATGGTGTTTGCCGTCGCGCCCACGCTCGACATCGAGAACCGTATTGTCGCTCCCTTGAGCTTCCCTGCTTTGCCCAGGATGTAACCGTGCTCGATCTCAAGATCCGCACCCAGCTCCCTCATCGCGCGGATGTGAAGATCGACCGGCCTTGGACCCCAGGCGCATCCTCCGGGAAGCGAAACCCTGGCCTTGCCCTGAGCGGCAAGCAAGGGTCCTAATACATAGATCGAAGCCCTCATGGTTCGCACGAGTTCATATGGCGCCTCGTGGGAATTGATCCCGGAGGTATCGACCTGGAGCGTGTCACCCTCGAACTTGACCCTGGCGCCAAGGCGCTCCAGCACCTTGCCCATGGTGGTAACATCCCTCAGCCGGGGAACATTCTCTATCACCGACACGCCCCGGCAGAGCAGGCAAGCCGTCATCACTGGAAGCACCGCATTCTTGGCGCCTACTATTTTTACCTTTCCCTTGAGGCGGCGGCCGCCCTTGATAACGATCTTATCCACTGGGTTTTCTCCCTATGACAACCCGGTCCTTCCCGGCCAGGTCCTGCATAATTGCCCTACACTTCAGTCCACAAGCTTCCACGAGCTCCCTGGCGCGCTTCCCCTGGTCCGCCCCGATCTCGAATGCCAGGAGACCGTCCTCTATAAGCAGAGACGCCGCCCCGGGCAGAATACCTTCAATGAACGCCAGGCCGTTGGGCCCGCCATCAAGAGCGATCCTCGGATCATGATCCCGCACCTCGGGCTCGAGCTCTTCGATGGCGCCGCTTTCCACATACGGAGGGTTGAAGATAACAGCATCGAATTGCGCACGCCCCTTACCACCTACATCAAGAAAACTCAACCCGTCGCCCACGATGAAGTCCATCCTGGAGGCGACGCCGTTCATTATAGCATTCTCCCTGGCCAATTCCACAGCCTCAAGAGATATATCGGCTGCGACTACCGAGACATTCTCAAGCCGGCAGGCAATGGAGACGCCTACCACACCAGTGCCGGTGCAAAGATCGAGGATCCAGACCGGTCGGCCCCGCCTGACGATCATTATCACCATCTCGACAAGCCTCTCGGTCTCGGGCCTCGGTATGAAGACCCCGGGCCGGACCTTGAACGGGCGGGAGAAGAACTCCACTTCGCCGGTAAGGTGCTGAAGCGGGATGCGCCTGGAACGCTGACTTGCAAGCTCAAGGGCACGTTCCTCTTGCACGTCGCTCACATCGCGTTGCCCGTCAAGATGAACCTGGCTCCGAGAGAGTCCCAGCGCGAGACCGACCAGGATGTCGGCATCCACTTCGGGGGACGGCACACCTGCATCGGCAAGCAAGGCGCGGATCCTTGCAGCGAGGGAAGCTACATTCACGCTATTCTCAATCCTGCTTCAGACCGGGCAGTCCCTTACCAGGCAGAGCCCGGCAGATCAAAGCCAGCCTTCGGAGGTTTGCGGCGCTCAATGCCCGGCAACCCGGGGCTCCGCACCTCAAAGCCCGGCGGCCTTGATCTTCATCTCATTATCGTGAGCGGTCAGGGAATCTATGATATCATCGATATCCCCGGCAAGGATGCCTTCAAGCTTGTGAAGGGTGAACCCGATCCTGTGATCGGTGACCCTTCCCTGGGGGAAATTGTAGGTCCTGATCTTCTCGCTCCGGTCGCCGGTGCCCACCTGCTGCCTGCGGTCCGTGGACCGCTCCTTCTCCTGGTCCTGAAGCACCTTGTCCAGGAGCCGTGAGCGGAGAACCTTGAGGGCCTTGGCCTTGTTCTTGTGCTGGGACTTCTCGTCCTGGCACTGAACCACGATGCCGGTGGGGACATGGGTCACCCGGACGGCCGAATCCGTGGTATTGACGCTCTGCCCGCCGGGTCCCGACGAACGATAAACATCGACACGGAGATCCTCGGGCTTGATGGCAACGTCGACCTCGTCGGCCTCGGCCAGGATGGCGACGGTCACTGCGGAGGTGTGAATCCTCCCCGATGATTCGGTCACCGGGACGCGCTGCACCCTGTGGACACCGCTTTCGTACTTCATCCTGCTGTAGGCGCCCTGGCCCTCAACGGCGAAGATCACTTCTTTGTAACCACCGACGCCGGTGGGGCTGGAGCTTAAGATATCTACTTTCCAGCGCCGGCCCTCGGCATAGCGCGAATACATCCTGAGGAGGTCGGCCGCAAAAAGAGCAGCTTCCTCCCCGCCCGTGCCTGCCCGTATCTCGACGATCGTGTTTTTCTCATCGCTGGGATCCTTGGGCAGGAGAAGCTCCTTGAGCTCGCGCTCGATTGTATCTTTCCTCTCGGTGAGAGTTTCAAGTTCAGTTTCTGCAAGTTCTATAAGTTCCTTTTCGTCAGAGGTCTCAACTATCTCCTCGGTGCCCCTGATATCCTTTTCTACCTGCTCGAACTCCTGCGACTTGGTAACCAGAGGCTCGAGACCGCTTCTCTCTTTCGCATATTTCAGCAGGAGATTGCGGTCGCTTATGACCTTCTGGTCGGCAAGGAGATTGTCGAGTTCTTCGAGTCTCTGTCGCGCTTTCTCAATTGCTTCCCGCATCCTGGGTCGCCACCTCCGCGCCGGTCGCGTGCCTACCGGTCGCGTGCTTAAGTGCTTCAAGCGCCACTTCGATTTGGTCATCACTCGGCTCCCTCGTGGTGAACCTCTGAAGCAGAAGTCCGGGAGCCGTCACTATCCTCATCAGGGCTCCACCCTGATGCTTGCCTGCGAATCTTATTACTTCATATGAGAGCCCGGCTATCAAGGGGACCGCAAGCAGTCTCCTCAGCCTGTCCACTATGTCCTCGGGCCTGCCCATGAATATGAACACGATCACGCTCACCACCATCACCACCAGCAGGAAACTCGTCCCGCACCGGGCGTGGCGCGTGGTGTAATTCCTAACGTTCGTCACGGTGAGATCGACGCCGGCCTCGAAGGCGTGGATCGACTTGTGCTCGGCGCCGTGGTACTCGAAGACCCGCCTCATCTCT
>JAUVJV010000064.1 GCA_030592245.1 Candidatus Eiseniibacteriota bacterium | reverse complement strand
CGAGGCGCTGGCCCTTAGCGCCTCCGGCGAGGTCGCGGTGACCCCGATGATTTCATCCATCGACCCGGACATATGTATAGGCTGCCAGGCCTGTATCGGGCAGTGCGCCTACTCGGCCATCGAGTTCAATGAGTTCAAAGGCGTTAGCGAGGTAAACGAAGCCGTTTGTAAGGGTTGCGGTAGTTGTTCCGCCCGCTGCCCCAGCGGGGCTGCCAAGATTCGGCACTTCACCGACAATCAGGTTTTTGCGGAAATCGATGGTTTATTAGCCGGTTAGAAAGGAGTTATCAGATGAGCGAGTTTGAACCGACAATTGTGGCCTTTTTTTGCAACTGGTGTACCTATACTGCCGCGGATTTAGCGGGTACATCGCGCCTGTCATACCCCCACAATATTAAAAGCATTCGGGTGATGTGCACCGGTATGGTGGATCCCCAATATGTGATCAAAGCCTTTCTGGAAGGGGCTGACGGCGTGTTGATCAGCGGGTGCCATCCGGGCGATTGCCATTATATTTCGGGAAATTACGTCGCCCGCAGGAGGTTCGCGATCTTAAAACCCCTGCTGGAGTTCATCGGCATCGAGCCGGAGAGAGTGCAGTTCTCATGGATCTCCGCAGGAGAAGGGGAGCGGTTCGCCCAGGTGATGACCAAGGTAACAAATGATATCAAGAAGATAGGTCCGGCCAAACGACTGGTAAAGGGAGCGTAGAGGTGGTGAAAGAACTGCGGGAGAAGGTGAAGAAGCTGCTGGCCGGTGGTGATGTCGAGCTCGTGATCGGGTGGGAGAAAGGCTCTCGGCCGCTTTCCTCGACTCCGGCCCTCATCGATTCTCCCGAGGAAGCCGACCGGCTGGTTTTCGACTCGACGTGCGGCAACAACCCGGCGGTCTATTTCACCAAAGACGCCAGGCGGCTGGTCAAAGCCGGCAAGAAGGTCGGCGTGGTGGTGAAGGGCTGCGACGCGCGGTCGCTTTCCCTCTATGTGGCCGAGAAACAGGTCAAGCGTGACAATATAGTCATCATAGGCGTTCCGTGCCAGGGTGTCTTGGACACAGACAAGGTCGAGGAACTCGCAGGCGGGCGCGAAGTGCTCGAATACTCGGAGCAAGACGGCAAGATAACAGTCAGGGGGAAAGATCTCGATCTCACCTTCGACGCGCAGGACGTGCTCAGCGCCTCCTGCCTCGCCTGCATATACCCGGACGCGACAGAGTACGATATCTTCATCGGGGAAGCCCGGGACGGGAAACCCAATAAAGAACAGAATGCCGCGATTGACGAATTCGAAAAACTCAGCTCTGAAGAGCGCTGGAAGCGGATGGAGGAGATATACTCCAAGTGCATCCGGTGTTATGCCTGCAGGAATGTGTGCCCGTCCTGTTATTGCAATGAGTGTTTCGTGGATCAGAACGATCCGCAGTGGATAGGAAAGACCCCTGAGATAACGGACACGATGATATTCCACATCATCCGGAACCTGCACGTCGCGGGAAGGTGCGTCGAGTGCGGGGCATGCGAAAGGGCCTGTCCCATGGGACTCGACCTGCTTCTTCTCAACCGGAAGGCCGCCAGGGAAGTCGAGGAACGGTTCGGCTATGTCACGGGGATAGATTCGGGAGAGAAACCTGCAATGGCCGATTTCAGGGAAGAGGAAAAACAGGATTTCATAATGGGGTAGGGAGAATGGTCAGGCTTGAAAAGGGAAAATTCGATGATTTCATCCGCTCGCTGGCGGAGGATTACATCGTTTATGCCGCTGTGACCGCCGGCGGGAAATCATCCTTCAAGGTGGTCGCCTCGGCCGGGGAGATCGACGAGGGCCGCCTCCTCACCGACAGGTCTCCGAAGGAGATATTCTTTCCCCACTCGGAAGTGCTCTTCGAGTACGACGGGGACGGAATCCGGGAGACGAAGAAGGCCGCCAAACCGATAGCCGTCTGGGGATTGAGGGGCTGCGACGTTAAGAGCCTGGCGATGCTGGACAAGGTCTTCGGAACCGCCAGGCAGATGCCGGACAATGAGATGTTCGAGGATCCCTACTGGAAACGGAAGTACGATAACTCGCTCATCTTCGGTCTCGCGTGCAATGAGCCGCGCTCGACTTGCTTCTGCAACTGGCTGGGCGGTGGTCCGCATAGCGAAGATGCCTCCGACATTTTCGTCATCGATACGGGAGAGGCCTTTCTCATGCAGCCTGTTAGCGACAAGGGCAAGGCCTTCATCGGGAAGATGACGGATGCTGCAGGCGCTTCGGCCGCGGGCGCATCGGTAGCGAAGGCTTCCGGCGCGGATGAGAAGAAGGCCGCCGAGCTGGCATCCGGGGCCCGGGCGATGATGGCCGAGCCGCCGGCTCTCGATGGGCTTGACGAGAAACTCAAGGGTATTTTCCACGAGGATATCTGGGAAGAGATGAGCGCCAAGTGTGTGAATTGCGGCGCCTGCGCGTTTGTCTGCTCCACCTGCCACTGCTTCGATGTCCAGGATGAAGGCAAGGGTGGAAAAGGGAAACGGATTCGGATATGGGATTCCTGCATGTTTCCCATCTTCACCCGGGAGGCTTCGGGACACAATCCCAGGCACCTGTCCAGTGACCGTTTCAAACAGCGGGTGATGCACAAGTACAGCTACTTCGTGGACAATTACGGAGAATCGCTCTGCACGGGCTGTGGAAGGTGCGTGATCGTATGTCCGGTCGGGGTCGACATAAGGGAAGTGATCAAGAGAGTTCTCTCATTTGAAGGTAAGGGTGCTCGATGAGTAATACCTATATCCCGGTAAACATGAGGGTTGAGACGATAGCGGTGGAGGATAAGGAGAAGGCCTTAAGGACCTTCGATCTCGTCTTCGTCGATGAGGCGGATGGGAAGAGGTTCACCTATATGCCCGGACAGTTCTGTGAATTCTCCCTGCTTGGAAAGGGAGAATCGCCATTCGGCATAGCCTCCTCCCCGACGGAGGCCGGTATCTTGAGATTCACGGTGAACAGGACCGGTTCGGTCACCAATGAGATCCACTACCTGAGGGAGGGAGATACCGTCGGCATCCGCGGACCGCTCGGGAACTGGTATCCCGTGGAGAAATTTAAGGGCGGCAATGTCGTCATCATAGGTGGAGGGTTCGCCTTTACCACCTTGAGGTCCCTCATAGTGTACATGCTCGAGCACCGGCAGGACTACGGTGACTTGACCGTGATCTACGGAGCACGGAATCCCGATCTCTTCCTCTACAAGGACGAGCTGGCCCAGTGGCAGAAACGAGATGACCTGACTCTTCATCTGACCATCGACAAACCGGTGGAAGGGTGGACGGGCATGACCGGATTTGTGCCCGCGGTCGTCAGGGAATTGGCGCCCTCTACGGAGAACGCATGGGTCGTTGTCTGCGGGCCGCCCATAATGATCAAGTTCACCCTGCCGGTGCTGACGGAGTTGAAATTCCCGGATTCACGGGTCTACACGTCGCTGGAGAGGCGGATGAAGTGTGGTATAGGGAAATGCGGACGATGCAATATCGGATCCAAGTATATTTGCATAGACGGGCCGGTCTTCTCGATGGAGGAACTCGGGGAGATACCGGAGACGCCCTAAAGGAGAGCCCGGATGGAAAAGATCATACTCAGTGAGAAAGATCCGAATTTCAAGAATGAGATCGCTTCCCAGCCGGGAGCGGAAGCTTTCATGCGATGCTTTACCTGCGGGACGTGCACGGCGTCCTGTCCGGTGGCCGAAGTGCATGAGGAGTATGATCCGAGGAAAATCATAAGGATGGCCATCCTGGGGATGCGGGAGGAAGTGTTGTCATCGGATATTCTCTGGATGTGCTCCCGGTGCTATACCTGCCACGCGCTCTGCCCCCAGAACGTGAAGTTCACCGATGTCATAAGCGTCTTGAGGGGCATGGCGATAAAGGAAGGGCATGTCCCCGCGGAAAGGCAGGAAGAGGCGAAAGAACTCGACAAGGCCGTCCAGGAGATTAGATGTCTGCTGATCGATAACAAACTGCACCCCGGCAAGAAGAAGGCGGACAAGATACGCTCCAGGATAGAGGATGCATTGAAGGACAAGTGGTGAGGTGAGGCGACAGGCGCTCAAAGGCAACTGAATCCGGGCCGGATAGTGGAGAGGCGAGATGGAAAAAGACGGGATATGGTCGTTCACGGATCTTGAAACCGAAGTGGTCAAGAAGGGCATTTGCGGGAAATGCGGAGGATGCGTTTCCTTTTGCTCGGCTAACAGGATAGGGGCCCTGGTGATCGACGAGAAGGGGTTCCCGGCCTATGGGGAGAAGGACAAGTGCCTGGAATGCGGGCTCTGCTACATGGTCTGTCCCCAGACCCGCCCCATGAGGGACGAGGTGGACGAGGAGTTCCGCTGGAGGCCTCCGATCGGGAACTTCGTGGATGTCTTTTCTGCCAGGAGCGCATCCACGGACGTTCGTGACAGGGCAACAGACGGTGGTGTCGTAACATCGCTTCTGATTCACATGCTGGAGAAGGGCTTCATTGACGGTGCGGCTGTGTCCATGGCCACCGACCCGCTGCGCAGGAAAGCAGTGGTGGCGACCTCCAGGGAAGAGATTCTCGAGGCGGCAGGCTCGCACTTTGAGGAATCTCCTCATCTGGAGGAAGTGGGCAAGGGCTATACGACCTATGTGCCCGTGGTTAAATCAATCCAGGAGAGCGCGCCGAAGAGGATCCGGAAGCTCGCCATCGTCGGGACGCCATGCCAGATAAACGCGATAAGGAAGATGCAAGCTCTCCAGATCGCTCCATCGGACATGGTCACCTACACTATCGGGCTGTTCTGCATGCAGTGTTTTGAGGTGGGCAATCTGATGGAGAAGGCCTTTATGAAGGCCCATAAGATCAGGGTTGAAGATATCGCGAAGGTGAACATCAAAGATGATTTCATGCTGACCATGAAATCCGGGATCACCGTGCACATTCCCCTGAAGGAGATCGAGGAAATCGCCAGGCCTGCCTGTCTTGCCTGCAAGCTTTTCGCCAATGACTATGCCGATATCTCCGTCGGGGGTCTCGGTTCCCCTGACGGATACACGACGGTGATGATACGCACCATAAAGGGAAAAGAAATGTTCGCCGACGCCCTCTATCACGGGCGGCTCCAACACATACCGAGGAAGTCGATGGATGAACGCCAAAGAGAGAAACAAAGGATAGTCTCGCTGGTGGAGGACTTCGCCGAGCTCAAGAGAGAGCGCGGTGAAGCTGAGTTGGAAAAAATACGGCTTGGGCCGGCTGGTGGGCCTTCCCGGGGTGAAGGAAAAACAGGAAATGGATCAGATGGGTAAAGAGGACAAGAAGGCCAAGTCCGGGGCGGTAATGGTGATAGGCGGGGGTATAGCGGGGATACAGTCATCTCTGGATCTCGCCGAATCGGGATTCAAGGTCTACCTGCTCGAGGAGACGCCGGCAATAGGCGGGACCATGGCGCAGCTGGACAAGACCTTCCCCACGAACGACTGTGCCATGTGCGTGATCTCCCCTAAGCTGGTCGCCTGCGGCCGGCATCTCAATATCGACCTGATCACCAATTCCGAGATTATCGGCTTGACCGGCCAGGCCGGCAATTTCACGGTCAAGGTGAAGCAGAGGCCCAGATATATCGATCCTGCCAAGTGTACGGGATGCGGCGCCTGTACGCAGAACTGCCCTGTAACCAGAGTGGTGTATCCGGTAGAGAAGTCGGAGCTTGAAATCAAGAGGAAGGACCGCGAGATCGTGGACCCCATTCTGGCGAAGCATAAGGAGCGAAGAGGCAGCCTGATGCCGGTGCTCCAGGAGATCAACAAGCGGTATAACTATCTTCCCAAGGATGTCCTGTCCTATGTCGCCGCCGAGCTCGGGCTCAACATATCCGATATCTATGGCATTGCGAAGTTCTACAATGCGTTCAGCCTGGAACCGAGGGGCAGGCACAAGGTCAGTGTGTGCATGGGGACCACGTGTTATGTCAAGGGAGCCGATAAACTGCTGCAGAGATTGTGCGAGCAGCTGGACACGACGCCGGGTGGAACCACCGAGGACATGCGGTTCACTATCGAATCGGCGAGATGTCTCGGGTGCTGCAGTCTGGCTCCGGCCATAATGGTAGATGACAAGGTCTATGGACGTGTGAAGATCAGTGACTTGCCGAAGATACTGAAGGACTACGAATGAGCGCTAAGAGCATGAATACGCTGGATGAGCTGAGTAAGAAGGGGCTGCAATCGATGTATCCCGGTAAGATCAAGATTGCAGTCGGGATGGCTACCTGCGGCCTGGCCACCGGGGCGCAGGATGTATTCGATCAGCTGGAGGAGTCAATTGCCGCCGCGGGCCTCGACGCGGTCTTATCCCGCACGGGATGTCTCGGCTTCTGCCAGAGAGAACCTCTCGTCGATGTATATGTCCCCGGGAGGCCCAGGTTGACTTTTGCCGACATGACCCCGCCCAGGGCGGTGGAGCTTGTGGAGGCCCTCAAGAAAGGGACTTTCCCCGCGGAATACGTGCTCTGCAGGTATGAAACCGAGACGCTTCTCGATGAGACATTCAAGGAATACGAACAGGACGCCGGTGATACGGACCTCTCCGGTATTCCCCTTTATGGAGAGATCCCGTTCTTCGCCAAACAGAAGAAGATCGCCCTGAGGAACTGTGGATACATAGATCCCGGCTCGCTCGAGGAGTATGTCGCCAGGTCGGGATACAGATCGCTCAAGAGGGTCCTGTCCGACATGTCTCCCGAGGATGTTATCGATGAGATCAAGAAGTCCGGGTTGAGGGGAAGAGGGGGAGGAGGATTCCCTACGGGCCTGAAATGGGAGTTTACAAGGAAAGCCGAGGGAGATGCCAAGTACATAATCTGTAATGCCGACGAGGGGGACCCCGGCGCCTACATGGACAGGTCCGTGCTCGAAGGAGATCCCCACACCGTAATTGAGGGGATGATAATAGGCGGCTATGCCATCGGGGCGTCGAAAGGCTTCATATACATAAGGACCGAATACCCGCTGGCGATAGAGAGGCTCCAGAGGGCCCTGTCCCAGGTCGCTTCCGCCGGCCTCCTGGGCGAGGACATCTGCGGTTCGGGATTCTCCTTCGAGATACTGATCCGCGAGGGCTCGGGCGCCTTTGTCTGCGGGGAAGAGACATCGCTCATACACTCGATCGAGGGAGTCTCGCCGGAGCCGAGAAACAGACCTCCATTTCCCGCCGAATCAGGACTCTGGGAGAGTCCGACCAATATCAACAATGTGGAGACCTGGGCGAATATCCCGGCGATCATGGAAAAGGGAAGCGGGTGGTATGCCGGTATCGGCACCGAGAAATCCAAGGGCACCAAGGTGTTTTCCCTGGTTGGAAAGGTGAATAATACCGGCCTTGTTGAGGTGCCGATGGGCATCACCTTGAGAGAGATAATATTCGAAGTCGGCGGAGGCATCCCCGACGATAAGGAGTTCAAGGCGGTTCAGACCGGCGGGCCGTCCGGAGGCTGTATCCCGGCCTCCCTGATCGACCTGCCGGTGGACTATGAACGCCTGGCGGAGGCCGGGTCGATAATGGGTTCCGGCGGGATGGTGGTCATGGACGAGGACACCTGTGTCGTGGATATCGCCAAGTACTTCCTTGAGTTCACCAATGACGAATCATGCGGCAAGTGTACCTCCTGCAGGGACGGAAGCGAGCTGATGCTCAAGACGCTCGAAAGGATAACCGAGGGGAACGGCAAGAGCGAGGACGTCGATTTCCTCCTCGAGCTTGGAGAAGCGGTACAGGACGCCTCCCAGTGCGGGCTGGGCCAGACGCTGTCCAATCCCGTGATTTCGACGATCCAGTATTTCAGGGACGAGTACAGGGCCCATACCGAGCTGGGAAAGTGCCCGGCGCATGTTTGCAAGGGGCTCATCAAGTATAGCATAGACGCCGAGAAGTGCACCGGATGCACCCTGTGTTTCAAGAACTGCTCGGCCGGTGCGATAAAGGGCAAGCCCAAGCAGGTTCATTCGATCGACCCGGTTAGATGCACGAAGTGCGGAGTCTGCCTCGATGTCTGCAAGGTCGGCGCAGTCATAGTGGAGTAGAAATGGAAAGCGAAAAGATCAATCTTGTAATCGATGACAGGCCTGTCGAGGTTGAGAAGGGTACCACGCTTCTCGAGGCGTGCAGGAAGATCGACATTAAGATCCCGACGCTCTGTTATCACGAGGCCCTGACCCCCTATGGGGCGTGCCGCCTTTGCCTGGTCGAGGTCGAGCAGGGAGGGCGGACATCCATCCAGACCTCGTGTAACTACCCGGCCAGGGAAGGACTCGTAGTCAGGACCTCTACCGAAAGGGTCAACAAGACCCGCAGGCTGATGGCGGAGCTCCTGCTTGCCAGGTGCCCGGATTCCGAGAACATCAAGCAGATCGCAGAGGAACTCGGCGTTACCTCTCAGAGGATCGAACCTAAGAACGAGGACTGCATCCTCTGCGGGTTGTGCGTGCGTATCTGCAGCGAGAGAATGGGCAGGGGAGTCCTGGGATTCTCCAACAGGGGAAGCAAGCGGGTGGTGACCCCCGCCTTCGATGAGACCTCGGAAGATTGCCAGACCTGCGGAGCCTGTTACTATGTAT
>JAUVJV010000035.1 GCA_030592245.1 Candidatus Eiseniibacteriota bacterium | reverse complement strand
TTCCGGCCCGCACCCATGGCGAGTATCACTGTCGCCGCCCCTGTCACGATGTCACCCCCGGCGTACACACCTCCCAGGCTCGTTGCGCCGGTTTCCTCATCGGCTATTATGTTTCCCCACTTCGTGGTCTCCAGTCCCGGAGTGGTCGTGGGAACCAGGGGATTCGGCCCCTGTCCGATTGCGATCACGACCGCATCGACCGGGGTGCGGAACTCAGAGCCCTCAAGCGGTACCGGGCGCCGCCGCCCGCTGGCATCCGGCTCACCCAGCTCCATCCTGATGCACTCTATCTCCTTGACCCAGTCGTTCCCATCTCCGATTATCCTCACAGGGTTGGTCAACTCCCGGAGAATCATCTCCTCCTCGATCGCGTGCTCGATCTCCTCTTCCCTGGCCGGCATCTCCACCCTGGATCTCCTGTAGATGCAATATACCTCTTCCGCGCCGAGACGCATCGCGGTCCTCACCGAATCCATCGCAACGTTTCCACCGCCGACCACGGCGACGCGCTTGACCCGCTTGACGGGCGTGTCGTATTCGGGGAACTTGTAGGCCTTCATGAGATTCGACCTGGTCAGGAACTCGTTCGCAGAGTAAACACCGTTGAGATTCTCACCCGGAATGCTCATGAAATACGGCAGGCCCGCACCGGTGGCGACGAAGACGGCGTGGTAACCCTCTTCCGTCATCAGCTCCTCTATGGTCCGGGTCTTGCCAACCACGAAATTGCAGACGACCTTAACCCCCAGCTTCTCTATGTACTCAACTTCCCTTCTCACGATCTCCTTGGGCAGCCTGAACTCCGGGATACCATAAACAAGCACGCCGCCCGGCTTGTGGAGAGCCTCGAAGATGGTCACCTCGTGGCCCAACTTCGCAAGATCGCCTGCAACGGTAAGCCCGGCCGGGCCTGAGCCCACGATCGCCACCTTCTTGCCCGTAGAGGGCGGGAGCTCCGGAACGCCAATCTCGCCTGCATTCATCTCATAATCGGCGACAAACCGCTCGAGCCTTCCGATTGCCAGCGGTTCCCACTTCTTTCCCAGCACGCACTGCTTCTCACACTGGTCCTCCTGGGGGCAGACGCGTCCGCATACGGCGGGAAGGCTGTTGGTTTCCCTGATCTTGGCGCCGGCTTCCAAGAATTTCCCTTCGCCTACCAGTGAGATAAAGGCCGGGATGTCTATCTCAACAGGACAGCCGTCCACGCAGGGCTGCTTCTTACACGCCAGGCATCTCTGGGCCTCATTCAATGCCTGCTCCCGGGTGTAGCCCAGGGCAACCTCATCGAAGTTGGTGCGTCGTACCCCGGGATCCTGCAGCGGCATCGCCTCGCGGCTTGCCTTGATCTTGGGTTTAGGCTTGGGTTTGGCTCGTTCCTCGTTCACTCTGAGCACCCTCCGCACTTATGGTGTTCGTAACGATCCAAGGACTCTTTCTCTTCATCTATATATGTCGTCTGCCTCGCACTGAGGAGGTCGAAATCAACCTCACTCGCATCGAATTCAGGCCCATCGACGCATGCGAACCGTGTCTTGCCCGCGATACTGACCCGGCATACGCCGCACATCCCGGTTCCATCGATCATAATGGGATTCAGGCTCACCTTTGCCGGGATGTCGCACTTCATCGTGCTCATGGCGAACGCCCGCATCATCGGTACCGGGCCTATTCCTATGGCGAAAGCAAACTTGTAGCCTTCCTCCACAAGCCTCTCAAGCTCCTGGGTTACGAAGGCCTTCTTGCCATAGGAGCCATCATCAGTGGTAACATAAATCTCATCGCTTACTTCTGCCATCTCTTTCTCTAGTATAAGCAGGTCCTTGCACCTGGCGCCAATGATCGAGATCACCTTGTTTCCAGCCTCCCGCAGCGCCCTGGCTATGGGATAGACCGGCGCGATCCCGATACCGCCCCCGACGCAGGCAACGGTCCCGAACTCCTCGATATGGGTCGCCTTGCCCAGGGGGCCCACGAGATCAAGGATGCTGTCACCCTCCTTCAGGGTCCCCATCTCCCTGGTTGTCTTGCCTATCTCCTGGACGATCAGGGTCAGGGTGCCCTCCTTGCGGTCAAAATCGGCAACAGTCAGGGGGATCCTCTCACCCTCCTCGTGGATCCTCAAGACCACGAACTGCCCGGGGAGGACCTTCGATGCTATCATCGGCGCCTCTATCAAGTAGAGTTTTGTCTGTGGTGTCAGCGCCTCCTTCTTTCGCACTCTGAACATCTGATATTACCCCCTCAGCTACTGGAAGGAAGAAACTATCCGTTTGGTGTCCAATGCTATGACCAGTTCTTCGTCTGTCTGGATCGCGAATACCTTGACACGGGACTCTTCGGAGGTAATCTCCGCGTCGCATCCGATGCACTTGGTATTCACATCAGTATCGATGCTGATTCCCAGGAAGTCAAGCCCGTCTAGCGATCTGGCCCTCACCAATGGCGAGTTTGATCCGATACCGCCGGTAAACACCATGGCATCGATTCCCCCCATCGCGGCCGCGTATGCGCCGATATACTTCCTTATTCTATAGGTGAATATGTCGAGGGCGAGCACGGCCCTCTCCTGTCCGGCGGCCGCTTCCTCTTCGATCTCACGCATGTCACTGGAAATGCCGGATATACCCGCAAGTCCGCTGTGCTTGTTCAGCATTGCGGTGGCCTCAGAAACCGTCAGATTCTCCTTGCCCATCACGTGGAGCACCAGCGCAGGATCCAGGTCGCCGCAGCGCGTGCCCATCACCAGGCCCTCAAGCGGGGTGAACCCCATCGAGGTATCGACCGATTGCCCTTTGTGAATGGCGGCCATGCTGCAGCCGTTACCCAGGTGGCAGGTAATAATATCGATCTCCTCCAGGGAGCGGCCCAGCTTCTCGGCGGCTTTGGCGGCAACATATCTGTGTGATGTTCCATGAAAACCATAACGCCTGATGCCATACCGCTGGTAGAGAATATAGGGTACCGAATATATGTAAGCATGCGGGGGCATGGTGAGATGAAAGGCGGTATCGAAAACCGCGACCTGAGGAACGCCAGGAAGCAACTGCTCGCAGGCTTCCATCCCCCGGAGATTGTGCGGATTGTGCAGCGGCGCAAGCTCGATGCAGTCCCTGATCGAGTCCTTGACTTCATCGGTCACCAGCGCTGAGCGCGTGAATTTCTCACCCCCGTGCGCGACCCGGTGTCCGACGGCGTCGATTTCAGTCTTGTCCGCAATGACCCCGTGGTTTCGGCTGAGCAGGGTGGCAATCACAGTTTCGATGGCCTGCGCATGATCGGTGGCCTCCACCCCAATTCGAATCCGGTCGCCGTCCAGCCTCTTGTGGTGAAGCAGCGAACCGCCCATGCCGATTCGTTCGACCTGTCCCTCGGCATGACATACGTTCTCCACCGCATCGAAAAACTTGTACTTGACCGAGGAGCTGCCTGAGTTCAGGACCAGTATCTTCACGAAAGACCGCCCTCGCCACTATCATAAGTGAGGAAACCACTGCCCGTCTTCTTACCCAGCCGGCCTCCCCTGACCAGTCTCCTGATCATCGGGCAGGGTTTGTACTTGAAGTCGCCCAGTTCCCTGAAGAGGCTTTCCATCAACGTCATAAGGTCATCAAGCCCAATCGTGTCCGCCAACTCAAGCGGGCCTATCGGAAAACCGAATCCGAGCTTTATGGCCTCGTCAATGTCGCCGGCGCCGGCCACCCCTTCCATCAGGGCATAGGCCGCTTCGTTGATGAAGGGAATCATCACGCGTGTGGTGATAAAGCCCGGATACTCATGTACCTCGATTATCCGCTTTTTCATCTGAGCTGCCAGTGATTTCGCCGACCGGAGCGTCTCGTCCGACGTCTTGAGAGCACCGACGACCTCCACAATTGCAGCGCGGGGCACAGGAAATAGAAAATGCATTCCGACTATCCTGTCAGGCCTTCCGGTCACGCCGGCAAGATCGGTGATGCTCAACGTGGATGTGCTGGTCACGAAAACCGTCTGATCACCGAAGTGCTCATCGAAGGAGGTGAAGACCGCCTTCTTCAGCTCAAGATCCTCCGGCACCGCTTCAAAGGCAAAATCAGGGTCCGCGGCGTTCTCAATATTCATCATTGGCTGTATCCGCGAGAGGATTATGTGTTTCTCACCGGCGGTCAGTGCCCAACGCTCGATCGACCTGTTAAGACTGCTTTCGATTCCCGCCATTCCCTCATCGATCTTCGACTGATCGATATCGGACATATCTACTTCGATACCCGCTGTCGCGGCCGCCTCTGCGATGCCCTGGCCCATCCGGCCGGCACCTGCGATGAAGATCCTCTTGATAGCCATGTCAGTATCTCAACCAAGATCCGGAAAGAAGTAGGGCACTTCCTGCCCGGCCGACTCGGTAGAGTCGGAAGCATGGACAGAGTTCATCGTAATACTGATACCGAAAGCTGCCCTTATCGTACCCTCATCCGCCTTCGAAGGATCCGTGGCGCCGCAGATCTTGCGGATGCGATTGATTGCATCTTCACCCTCAAGCACGACGACGACGGATCTGCCCGAGCTCATATACTCTACCAGCTTATCATAGAATTCCTTGCCTTCATGCACCTTGTAGAAACCGGCCGCGACTTCCATAGTCATGTCAACCATCCTCAAGCCGACGACCGTCAGATCGGCAGCCTCCATATATGAGAGTATACGTCCGATCAGGTTTCTCTTCACCGCATCCGGCTTGATTATGAATAGTGATCTCTGCATATTGCGCTCCCATTCCCAAAAAAGGGTCCCTGTGGACCCTTCTCTTCATCAGTGGACCCCTCATATCCAGTACCATCAAACCATCTAAGGTATAACAAAACCGGCAGGTAGGTGCAACCACAAAAAAAGGCGGCAAGCCCGGAAGCTTGCCGCCTGGAAGACGTTGCGAAGCTACTGCTACTTCCTTTTCGTGGTCTTTCTCTTGGTGGTCTTCCTCTTCGTGGTCTTTCTCTTGGTGGTCTTCCTCTTCGTGGTCTTTCTCTTGGTGGTCTTCTTCTTCGTGGTCTTTCTCTTGGTGGTCTTCTTCTTCGTGGTCTTTCTCTTGGTGGTCTTCCTCTTCGTGGTCTTTCTCTTCGTGGTCTTCCTCTTGGTGGTCTTTCTCTTCGTGGTCTTCCTCTTGGTGACCTTCTTCTTTGTGACCTTCCTCTTCGTGGTCTTCTTCCTCTTGGTCACCTTCTTCTTCGCCGTCTTCTTCCTTGCAGTTCTCTTGACTGCGCTCATTCCGACAGCCCCCTTTCTCTCAGTTGGCCCTCCTGAACCCGGCGCATTCAGTGTGTGGCAACCGCCGAGTTTGCTGGAGGGAAACCGTCTCCGATCACACTCCTTGCGTGCATTGCATAACTTTTGTAATTCATTGTCAAGCTTTTTAACGAGCTTTTTTGAGTTTTATCACCTTTTGCTCGCGAGTGTTTTCTCGACGATCTCACCAATCTCAGATGGTGTTCCCGCAACCGGAATTCCTGCAGCTTCGAAAGCTTCAACTTTTTCTTTAGCTGTTCCCGTTCCACCGGAGATGATTGCACCGGCATGACCCATGGGCTTTCCGGGTGGAGCTGTTCTGCCCGCGACAAAAGCTACAACCGGTTTGCTGACTGACTTCGTAACATAAGCTGCAGCTTCTTCTTCGTCGGTCCCACCGATCTCACCGATCAACACGATGATCTCGGTCTGAGAGTCACCCTCAAATGCTTCAAGCGCGTCGATGAAGTTAGTGCCAATAATCGGGTCGCCTCCGATGCCCATGCAAGTTGACTGGCCAATCTCCCTGCTGGTCAACTGGTAGACAACCTCGTAGGTCAGCGTGCCGCTTCGGGAGACCACGCCCACCGGGCCGGGCTTGTGAATCCTGCCGGGCATGATGCCGACCTTGGCCTCGCCCGGAGTTATGATGCCCGGGCAGTTGGGACCGATCAGCCTGGTCCCGCGCTCCTTCAGATACCCGCTCAATGAGACCATCTCCAGGGTTGGAACTCCCTCGGTGATGCAGACGATTAGCCTGATGCCTGCATCGCACGCCTCATACATGGCGTCCGCCGCGGCAAAGGAAGGAACATATATCACCGATGTGTTCGGGCCGGTCTTGGCAACCGCCTGCTCGACCGAATCAAATACCGGTATACCTTCAACATCCTGCCCGCTCTTACCGGGAGTCACTCCAGCAACGACGTCCGTGCCATACTCTTTCATCTGGAGTGAGTGGAACTTCCCGTCCCTGCCGGTGATTCCCTGAACAACGACCTTAGTGTCTTTTCCGACAAGCACTCCCATCGCTTACTCTCCCCCCTTGCTGAGTCGTATGGCTTCCTTAACACCATCGTCCATCGTGTTGACAGATACGACATCGACTTTCTTCAAGATCTCCCTGGCCTCATCCTCATTGGTACCCGTCAGTCTGACAACAATGGGGACCTTTATGTCCATCTTCCCCAGGGCCTCGACGATTCCGGTTGCGACATCATCACATCTGGTAATGCCGCCGAAGATGTTGAAAAAGATCGCGCGCACATTCTCGTCCGAGAGAATTATCTCCACCGCCGTCATGACCTTCTCCGGACTCGAGCTTCCCCCGATGTCGAGGAAGTTGGCCGGCTCGGCGCCGTAGAGCTTGACCATGTCCATCGTGCCCATGGCAAGGCCTGCACCGTTCACGATGCAACCGATGCTGCCGTCGAGCTTGACATAGCTGAGTCCCATCTCCCTTGCCTTGGTCTCGTACGGATTCTCGGCTCCGAGGTCTCTCATCTTCGCAATCTCGGGTCTCCGGTAGAGCGCGTTATCATCTATGGTGATCTTGGCATCAAGCGCAATCATGTCATTGTCCGGTGTTCTCACGAACGGGTTGATCTCCGCGAGCGAGGCATCCACGCCGGTGAACACGTCGTAAAGCTGCATAAGCACCTTTGCCGTCTTCATGGCAAGCTTGCCATCCGACATGATCTTGAAAGCCAGGTTTCTTGCTTCGTAAGGCATCAGGCCCCTTGCGGGATCGACCTGGTACTTGTGAATCTTCTCGGGTGTCTCCCTGGCGACTTCCTCGATGTCCACCCCACCCGCGGAACTCACCATGAACACGGGCTTCTTGCTCTTTCGGTCGACGATCACGCCCAGATAGTACTCATCCGCAACGTCGAGGCACTCACCGACCAGCACCTTCTTGACCGGGAGTCCCTTGATTTCCATCGACAGGATCTTCGATGCGACCTCGCTGGCCTCCTCGGGTGTATCGGCGAACTTGATACCGCCGGCCTTGCCGCGCCCGCCGACATGAACCTGGGCCTTGATTACGACTTTCTTTCCTACTTCCCTGGCTATCGAGCCAGCCTCTTCAGGGCTGGTAGCCACCTTGCCGGAGGGGATCGGAATCCCGAAGCTGCCAAAGATCTCCTTGGCCTGGTACTCATGTAACTTCAATTTCTTACCCCCTTCTTTCCATGAGGTCCTTCACAACGGATTCGATATTGGGCGTCCCGATTTCCTTGAGCTCATAACCCACCCCGACAATCGGAATACCTACCTTGACGATCTTTGCAATATCGGCCGGCGAGCCGTTCACGACCGCATCCGCACCGCTCGCCTCTATGGTCGCCTCAAGATCACGTATCTGCGCGTCCCCGTAGCCCATCGCCGGAATCAGATTGCCTATCTGCGTGAACCTCTCCAGCGTCGCCTCGATGTCACCGACTGCGAAAGGACGAGGATCGATACACTCGGCGGCGCCGTACTTCTCAGCCGCCACGATACCGGCACCATAACCCATGTCCCCGTGGGTCAGCGTAGGTCCGTCCTCGACAACAAGCACGCGCTTGCCCTTTATCAGGTCGGGCTGATCAACCGTGACCGGAGATTCGGCCATGATGATCGCCGCTCCGGGGTTGACTTCCTTTATCAGGTGAATGACCGCCTCGACATCCTCCTTGGCGGCGGTATCGACCTTGTTCACGATAATGACGCCCGCCATCCTGAGATTGGCTTCTCCCGGATGGCTGGTTGTCTGGTGCTGCACTCTGTGGGGATCCGCGACAACTATGTTGAGGTCCGGCTTGTAGAACGGAAGATCATTGTTGCCTCCGTCCCACAGGATGACGTCGGCTTCGGCTTCGGCCTGCTTGAGAATGGCCCCATAGTCCACACCCGCGTATACGATCCATCCTCTTTCGATGTGCGGCTCGTACTCCTCCCGCTCCTCGATGGTGCACTTGTGCCTGGCAAGATCGTCATAGGTGGCGAACCTCTGTACGGCCTGCTCGGCGAGATCGCCGTAGGGCATCGGATGCCTTATCACCGCAAAGGTCTTACCCATGGCCTCAAGCACCTCACAGACCTTCCTTGTGGTCTGGCTCTTGCCCGAGCCTGTTCTTGTCGCGCACACCGAGACGACAGGTTTGCTCGAGGGTATCCAGGTCGACCGGGCCCCGAGCAGTATGAAGTCGGCGCCTGCCGCGATCACGCGAGATGCCTTGTGCATCACATCTATATGGGGAATGTCACTGTAAGAGAACACGACCTCGTCGATCTCTTCGCGCTTGATTATGTCCTCGAGTTCGCTCTCCTCGTGTATGGGTATGCCTCTGGGATAGAGTTTGCCCGCAAGTGACGGGGGATACATCCTCCCGGTTATGTTGGGGATCTGAGTCGCGGTGAAGGTAACCACCTCGTACTCGGCCTTGTCCCGGAAATACACGTTGAAGTTGTGAAAATCGCGTCCTGCCGCTCCCATTATCAGGACTCTGCTTTTCGGCACGAGCGTACCTCCTTCATGTTAGTTGTGAATATTCGTCCTCTTCTGGATTACCAACCCTTAACTTAGCCTGACCCGGCTCTCTAGGCAACTGCTGATTCCGCCCTGAGTCCCCCCGCGAGGCGGATTCCGATGCTGAACAGCCACCCGGGCACCGGGATTCCGGAATTCGTGGTCATACCGAAGAACTTACCGAGGTTGAGTATCCTGATCCTGTCGGTTTCACGCTTTATTACCTTGAAGTTCCTGTGGTAGTCACCGAGCGCAAGCCTGGAATGAGAACTGTTCCAGATACCCAGTCCATACGGCATTCCTCCCAGGCCGGCAGCCAGGGAAACTACCTTTGCCGTAGCGGGTACGTCCCTTACGAGCAGGCCGTGGCGCCCCTCCTGGAGACGGACGGCTCTTATCATCACCCGGCCACTCCTCACCAGGGTGTACTCACACATCAGGTTCCTATCGTCCGCTACCGGCCTCATGAGATCGATAAAGCGCGCAAGCCGGCCTGTTCCGACTAAGGCTTCTCCGGCGAGGACGATCGACTGTTCGCCGTCCGGATCCATATGTGAGAAATACGCGTCCCAGGGAGCGTTATCCTCACCGAGATTCTCGATCTCCATTCCCGCGCGCGCCGCCTCCGCCTTCACGGTCGCTGCGAACTCCTCGATCCTTCCGGCGCTCCCCTCTTCGGCAACAACAACGAATGCCACGTTCCGGTCTCCGAGGTTCCACCTCGCCGCCGACGCGGCGGCCAGGTTCTTATCTACCATCTTCACAAGATGCGGGGGACGCTCCATCCGTGAGAAGAACTCGATGAGACCGCAGCCATCCTCAAGTTTCCTCAGGTGGAATATGTGACAGCAACGCTTGTCCGGAAGGTCTCGTACGGAAAAGGTCATCCCGGTCACTATGCCGGCCTGGCGCTCGGTCCCTGCGAAGCTGCGGATCGAGTACCTGCCATCGCCCTCTCCCGCGTCGAGGAGGATCCCGGAAGGTACCGCGACCTCCATCGATCTTATCTGGCTGATGAAACGGCCGCATGCATGCGTGCCCACACCCAGACCACCCGTGCTGACCCATCCGCCGACACTGCTCAGAGCGGCACTTGATGGATAAGCGCACAGACCGAGTCCCTCTTTCCTTAACTCATCTTCGAGGCTTCTCCAGGTGCACCCGGCTTCGACAGTTGCAGTTTTTTCATTCCTGTCGATATCCGTGACTTTCGCCAGGCTGCCGAGATCGACAACCACACCTCCGCGAACCGGCACCGAGCCGCCCAATCCGGCCGTGCCCCGGCCCCGAGGAGTCACAGGCGTTTTCTCTTCCACGCACTTATCCAGGATATCCGCGACCAGCTCACCGGAGTCTGGTCTTACGACGGCTTCCGGCCTTTTGGAATAGAAGCGGCGCAGGATCGAGGGCATGATCACGGCATCCTCGCGATAGGCGTCGAGTTCGGCATCATCCAGCACCATCGCTCCCTCATCCACGCGAGCCAGAAGTGAATGCACGATCTCGGACCTGTGACGCTCCGGGGCTCTCACTCCCCTGCCCATGAACCCGATCTTGCCCGATCGCCTGCGTATGTTTATCCTCGTCTTCTTCAAGATCTCACTCCGGTACGTGCTGCAAGGTGTTAAGGACGTCGTGCGTCAACTCTCCCCGGCGCTCTCCCCGTCCGGGAGATCGCCGTATGCCCGGGCAATCCGCCTGAGCAGCTGCTCGGTGGAGAAGCCGTCTCTCAAGGGAAGGCGAACCACTTCTCCCCCGTCGGTCTCGACGCGGTCCCGCCCCACTATCTGGCCGATCTCGTAGTCCGCGCCCTTCACAAGCA
>JAUVJV010000213.1 GCA_030592245.1 Candidatus Eiseniibacteriota bacterium | reverse complement strand
TGGGACAACCTCTCATTGATGGCCTCGATCAACTCGAGTTTGTTGCCGTATTCCTTCCACTTGTTCCGTGGCTTGAGCGCGATCTGGATATGCGCTGAGTTGACGGGATGAGGATGGCTTCCGGCCTCCGGCCTGCCGATCTTGGAGAAGGTTTCATCCACGGGGTCGAACTCAAGTATGAGTCGTTCCAGCTTCATTATGGTCTCAGTGGCCTTATCAAGCGATATCGATGGCGCCATGGTGACATTGATCTGGATATTGCCTTCATCGAGCACGGGTATGAACTCGGTGCCCAGGTGAGGCACCAGGAACACGGCTCCTGCGAATGCCGCGAGGGCACAGAAAACCACGACCTTTCGCCGGCGAATCGCGCGTTCCAGCATGGGACGGTAAGCCCGCTTCATCGCCTTCAAAACTGCAAACTCCTTGCCCCCGCGAGCCGGCAGCAGGATAGACGCCAGCGGCGGAGCGAACAGGATGGCGATCATCGCCGATCCCAACAATGCCAGGGTTACCGTGAAGGCCATCGGGGAAAACATCTTGCCCTCAACACCTTCCAGGGTGAAGAGGGGCAGGAACACGATGATGATGATCGCAACCGAGAAGAGAATGGGTCTTGCCACCTCCCGGGCGGATGAGATAATAATCTCCGCCTTGCTGGCGAGCCGGTTCTTCTCATCGCTCAAGTTACGGTATATGTTCTCGACCATCACGATGGAGGCGTCCCCCAGCATGCCTATCGCGATGGCAATACCTCCGAGCGACATCAGGTTGGCGGACAGTCCGGCCAGCCTCATGAAGATCACTGCTATGAGCGCGCAGAGCGGAAGCGCCAGCGCCACGATCAACGCGGACCGCACATTGCCGAGAAACACCAGAAGCGTGATCACGACCAGGAGAGCGCCTAAGAGAAGCGCATTCTTCACCGTGCCCGTCGCATTGTCAACCAGGCGGCTCTGGCTATAATACGGTACGATCCTAACACCCGGCGGCAGTGACTGCTTGACTTCCTCAAACTTGAGGTTGAGCCGGTCGATCACCCTGGAGGTGTTCTCACCGAAGAGTTTCATCACGATCCCGGCGACAACTTCCTCCTCACCATTCAAGGTGACCACGCCCCGCCGGATCTCACTTCCATACATCACTTCCGCCACATCACTGAGTCTCACGGGAGTACCGTCAACCACCATAACCTGGACTCTACGCAGGTCATCAAGACTCTCGGCCAGACCAAGTCCTCTAACCAGGTACTCCTCTGATCCGATAACGAGGAACTGACCGCCCGCATTAGCGTTGTTGGCAGTGATCACATCAACTATGTCTTCCAGTTCGATATCGTACTTGCGTAGCGCATAGGGGTTCACCCGTATCTGGTACTGGAGCACATGTCCGCCCATCGAGAGGATCTCGGTCACGCCCGGGACGGTCTGGAGCTGGAACTTGACGACCCAGTCATTGATCTCCCTGAGCCATACGAGCTTCTCCTTACCCTCAAAGTTCGCCGTGTCATCCGCGGTGAGGTAATACATGAATACCTCGCCCAACCCTGTGGAGATTGGCCCCAGGGTCGGCGGGTCGTGCATCTGAGGCAGCTCCGCCATGGCGCCTGAGAGGCGCTCGGCAACGATCTGCCGGGCGAAGTAGATGTCCACATCATCCGCGAAGTACACATAGATCACCGCCATACCGAATGCTGAAGTTGACTTGATCAGCCTCACCTTCGGCAGCCCGTTCATGGCTGACTCGATCGGGAAAGTGATCAGCCTTTCTATCTCCTCCGGAGCCATCCCGTGCGCCTCGGCAAATACTGCGACCATCACGGGCGAAATGTCGGGAAATGCATCTGTTGGAAGCTGACGATACTGGAACACTCCCAGCACCAACGTCGCGAGGAGCAGCAGGACGACGATCAGGCGGTTCTTCAATGTCCACGCCACTATATAATCAATCATGCTTGGTCTCCTCCCTAGTGCCCGTGGCCCGCATGCGGGTCGAGATTGGCAGTTACCATCTCGGCCTTCAGTTCGAAAGCACCGGCTGCCACATAGGCATCACCCGGGCCGAGGCCGGCAATGACTTCGACGAAGCCATCACTCGCCGTACCCGTCTCCACCTGCACGGTCTCGAAAGCACCATCCTCTTCGCCCGGGACGAATACGACCTGCTCGCCATCCAGGATCTGGACAGCCTCCCTCTCCACCGCGTTCCGCAACCCACCGGTACCGACCGGAAGTACGGCTCGTATGAAGGTGCCCGGTCTCCAGAGACCTTCGTCATTCGCGATCACCGCTCGCGCAAGCGCGCTTCGGGTATCTTCCCTGTAAACCGGTGCCACATAGGAAAGAACCGCTTCAACCGACAGGTCGCCCTCCACGGAAAAGATGGTCATGGGAGCTCCCTGCTCCACCGAGGGTATATCCCTGGCATAGACCTCGCAGTTGGCCCAGACAGTCTTAAGATCGGCAATGAGGAACATGGTATGGCCCTCCGTTGCGAACTCGCCGACCGTCAGGTGTTTATCGATGATCCACCCGGAAATCGGAGCTTTGATACTGTACTTACTGAGACTCTCATTACTCTCCAGGACAGCCAGTAGGTCGCCTTCCCTGACCCGCGCACCGATCCGGCCCTGCACTTCCCGGGCAACGCCCGGATAGCGGGGTGTAACATGGACCAGTCTGTCTTCGTTGAATCCGATCTCACCCGGGAGCTCGATGGTCCGCTCCAGGTTTCTCGCCTCAAGTCTCTCTATCCGGATGCCAGCCATGCGGATCGACTCGGGAGACAGGTGCAGCGCACCCTCATGGTCGTCGGCATCGGCATCATGCTCACCGTGGTCGTGACCCTCGCGAGAATCCGCCTCATGGTCATCATGTTCAGCCGAGGCACCATGCTCTGCTTGATCATGGTCCATGTGCGCCTCCTCGCCACCACATCCGGCAGCAAGGGGCCAGACCGCAATGGTGACAATTGCCAGTAGCTTCAGAATCCGCGTAATCATGTTGCCTCCTTATTCGACCACATCGACCGGGTATCCGGTGAGTTCCTGGATGTCCGCGGCCAGCACGGCACGCTCCTCGGAAAGGTCCACGATTCTCATATGGAGATCGAGAAGATGCGCCCGGGCCGCGAGCACATCGAGGATTCCGACCTTTCCCCTGAAATAGAAGTCGTTGAGTGTCCTATGGATTAGAGTGGCCCTGGTCAGGACTTCGCCCGATATGGCATCGAGCTCCCTGCCCCGCACCTCGAATGTCGAATGCACGGCCGCGAGATCGGCGGTGCGCTCCAGACGCACCTGTCCGGCTTCATGTTCTGCCGCGGTACGTTCATGCTCTTTCTCGGCGACCGCGCCTTTATGGCGGTTGAAGATCGGCAGCGAGAAGGACAGCCCTGCTATTACGGCGTTCTCATCCAGCTCATTATTGCGCTTGTAGCCCGCACTCAAGGCCATCTCTGGTACCCTCTCGGACCTCGCCTGTTTTCTTTCGGCCTCCGCAAGCAAGCCCCTGGTATCCAGGATCTGAACTTCGGGATGGGCCTCGAGCGCCGCATCAAGCTCGTCGATCATCGGCAGCAGGGGCCCGACCGATACCGATCCACCGAGCCTGTCATACCCGAGCCCGCGATCGCCCCATAGCTCAGCGAGCTTCAATTCAGCCTCATAGAGGTCCCGCTCCAGACCGGCCTCATCCAGCAGGAACTCGTCCCGCTCGAGCTCGGCCCGCATCAGGTCGACTTCCATCGTGGCCCCGGCATCAACCAGCCTCTTGATTGCGGCTATGCTGCGATTCGAGATCTCGATGGTTGAGTCAATCAGGGCAATCCGCTTGTATGCGCCGAGGACTGTCACGTAGCGCCTGATGAGCTCGGATTCCACCGATATCCGCGCGCTCTCATACTCCAGGTCGGCGATCCTGGCCTCCCAGCTCGCAACATCGATCGCCGCCCCCCTTCTTCCACCCATCATCACAGGCTGGGTGAGCACCACTTCGATCTCGGCTTTCCCGAAATTCTCGGTCTCGGCCTCCAGCTCGGGATTGAGATAGGCTCCGGCCTGCCGAACGGCTGCCTCGGAGGCTGCCCGCAATTCGTCGAGAGCCTTAAGACCCTGGTTGCTTTCCAGAACCATCTCCCTGGCTTGCTCAAGGCTGAGAGTCTCTGCGGACGCTGGTACGCCTGCCGCCAGGGCGGCCAGTGCGGCCAGTGCAATGATGATACCTGCGTGGCTTCGTGCCATAAGCACTACTCCTTTCAATCTTGGAACATGCTGGAACAAATGGTTGAAGTGGCCGGGCGCAAGGGCCCGGCAAGTCACAGCGAAGAGGATAAGTATCAGATAAGAAGTACTACGAACTTGAGTTGCTCAAGCGAGGAATAGTGACCGGGAAGACAGACGACGGACTCGGAGGAGAGCTGCGCCAGGTCCTCCATCACGAAGGCATCGGCCTCCAGGACCACAATCGGCCGCCGGTCCTGCACATCTCCCTGGTTGAGCCTGAGAGGGACATCGATGCAGGTCACATGATCATGCCCGATTTTCTCGCGCGACCCACTGGTATGGTGGCAGCAGTGGGAGTCATGAGAGCCGCAAATCCCCCTGGAGGCATGGGCGACTTCCACTGCCGCCGCGTGGCCTTCCGCCGTGCACAGGACCAATGCGTCGAGTGACGCAACGGACGCGCTCAGCACGAAGGGAAGAAGCACGATGCATAGAATCTGTCTGCTCTTTGCTCTCATCACTACCTTTAGACGGTTTTCCTGCCTGATTGTTCCGCATCCGGCCCAGAAAAGTAAGCCCGGGAGACTACTTTCGACGGCCGTTCCTGGGTTTTGCGGGCTTCTTACGCTTTGTGGCCTTCCTGGGTTCTACGGTCTTCTTACGCTTCGTGGCCTTCCTGGGTTTTGCGGGCTTCTTGCGCGCATTCCCCCCTGCCACACCACGTCCCGCGCTTACCCGGCCCGTGATTTCGCCCTTAATCAGGAGTTCCG
>JAUVJV010000079.1 GCA_030592245.1 Candidatus Eiseniibacteriota bacterium | reverse complement strand
GCCTGTCCACTATGTCCTCGGGCCTGCCCATGAATATGAACACGATCACGCTTACCACCATCACCACCAGCAGGAAACTCGTCCCGCACCGGGCGTGGCGCGTGGTGTATCTCTTAACGTTCTTCACGGTGAGATCGACGCCGGCCTCGAAAGCGTGGATAGACATGTGCTCGGCGCCGTGGTACTCGAAAACCCGCCTCATCTCCTTCCAGGTGCTAAGGAGCATGAGATACGTAAAGAAGATCCCCAGCCGGATCGCCCCGTCCACGATATTAAAGAGCACGCTTCCCTTCACACCCACGAAATTGGCGATCACCATCGGGAGCCAGAAAAAGAGCAGAAGACCGACACCGAAGGCCACCACCACCGTCAAGCCCGTCCAGAGCGAGGTCTTCCAGTCCTTCTTCTCCTTGACTTCCTCATCGCCCGCGGAGACCACCTCGGCAGAATAGGTGAGCGCGCCGATCCCGATGAAGAGCTGCTCAAAGAGGTTCACGGCTCCCCTGATGACGGGGATTCCCAGAACCTTCTGCTTCTTCGAGAGGGATACGTACGGGCGGACCCTGGCTTCGATCTCGCCGTTCGTTCTGCGGACGCAGGTCGCGATGCGATCGGGGGACTTCATCATCACCCCTTCGATCACGGCCTGGCCGCCTACTGTGGGTTCTCTTGTTCCCAAGCCTGACAACCTACTTGTCCTGTTCCGGACCCTTTTCCTCTTCCTGCACCGTCTCCTGTATCTGTTCCGTTTCCTCTTCCTTGGCCTTGAGACCGTACTTCCTCCGGAACCGCTCGACCCTGCCGGCGGTATCGACCAGCTTCTGCTTGCCGGTGAAGTAAGGATGGCAGCTGGAACAGATTTCAACCCGGATCTCGGGGACTGTAGATCTGGTCTCGATCACATTGCCGCAAAGGCAAACGACCTTAGTCCTCACGTACTTCGGGTGTATTCCCTTCTTCAATTTCTCCGAACCTCCTCATTCAAGCATATAGACTTCGGGGCGGCATCAGCCGCCCTCCGAAGACCTCATATAATCTAAACTAAGTGTTCATGGATTTCAAGAAACTCTTGTTGGTCTTGCCCTTCCCGATCTTGGAGATCAGGAACTCCATGGCCTCGACCGGATTCTTATCGCTGAGGAACTTCCTCAGGATCCAGATCTTGTTGAGCTCCTCCTGGGGCATCAGACGCTCTTCCTTACGCGTACCCGACCTGTTAAGATCGATAGCGGGGAAGATCCTGCGATCGGCGATCTTCCTGTCCAGGACCATCTCCAGGTTGCCGGTGCCCTTGAACTCCTCAAAGATCACGTCGTCCATCCGGCTTCCCGTATCGATCAAGGCGGTGGCCATGATGGTCAGGCTCCCTCCCTCTTCTATGTTTCGCGCGGCCCCGAAGAACCTCTTGGGCCACTGGAGAGCATTGGAGTCGATACCGCCGGAGAGGATCTTGCCGCTATGGGGTATTACGGCATTGTTGGCCCTGGCCAGCCTGGTGATACTGTCTAGTAAGATAACCACGTCGTGGTGGTGCTCCACCAGCCTTTTGGCCTTCTCCATCACCATGTTGGCGACCTGGATGTGTCTTGACGGGGGCTCGTCAAAGGTGGAGCTTATCACCTCACCCTTGACGCTTCTCGCCATGTCCGTGACCTCCTCGGGCCGCTCGTCTATAAGCAGAACTATCAGATCGATATCGGGGTGATTGGTAGTTATGGCGTTTGCGATGCTCTGAAGCAACATCGTCTTGCCGGCGCGGGGGGGCGAGACAATCAGTCCCCTCTGCCCCTTCCCCACCGGGATAAAGAGGTTGGCGATCCTGGAAGATAGGTCATTGGCGCTCCACTCCAGGTTGATCCGCTCATCGGGAAAAAGTGGGGTCAAGTTGTCAAACAGGATCCTCTCCTTGGCGACCTCGGGATTCTCCAGGTTGACCGCCTCCACCCTGAGGAGCGCGAAATACCTCTCATTGTCCTTGGGCGGACGAACCTGCCCGGAGACCGTATCCCCGGTGCGGAGGTCGAATTTCTTGATCTGTGATGGCGAGACATAGATGTCGTCGGGACCGGGCAGATAACTGTAATCCGAGGACCTTAAGAAACCGTAGCCATCGTCCAGGATCTCCAGCACCCCCTGGGAGAAGATCAGTCCGTTCTTCTCGGTCTGGGCTTCCAGGATCATAAATATCAGCTCCTGTTTTCTCAGGCCGCTGGTGCCTTCGATGGTAAGCTCCTTGGCTACCTTGTGAAGGTCTGAGATTGTCTTGGTTTTCATTTCGACAATATCCATGTCATACACCTCTGCTCGTTTGGAGACGGGATCTCCATTGACTACTGGTGGGTTAGTACACAACTGGTTAGCTCCTTGGAGAGTCTTCCATTCGGTAAACTCGGTCTAGTTTGCTCCTGGCAACCGTCCAGCTTAATCACCAAAGGTTCTTTTTAAGTCTGAGACTTTGCCTTAGGGTCGGATTCTAATCAACGGACCACCACAGGAATGTGTGATCCAAACTTCAGTTTTATGCTAAGCAACTACGTCTGTCTTGTCAAGCCTATTACAGGTTATTCGCCCCTCAGTTCCTCGGCTTTCCCATACTCCTCGAGGGCCTTGTCCGTCATGCCCTGCTTTGCGTATGCCTGGCCGAGCCGCTCATGAACTTCAACCGTGTCCTCGACCGAGAGAAGCTGCTGGAGGGCCGATACGGCACCCTCATACTGCTCGAGCCTCAGATACGCACTGCTGAGATTGAACATGGAGTTCCTGTAAAGGTCCGTGTCGCCGGCGGTCGTGGCAAGTGCAGCCGCTTTTAGATAGCCGACAGCAGCATCCTCGAACTGCTCCAGACTGAAGTTGGCCGAGCCTATCTGGAATTGCAGCCAGGCGTCGTCTTTCTTTACTTCGGCAACTTTGAGGAAGCTCTCAAGCGCTTTCGCGTAATCTTCATCCATGAGATACATCTCACCGAGGGATTCCATCGCGTCGGTGTCCTCGGGATCAAGCGCAACCACATGCTCGTAGGCATCCATGGCCTTATCATAATCCTGGAGGTTCCGGTAAGTGATGCCGAGGTTTCTCCAGCCCTCAGGTTCCTCGGGATCCACCTCAACGGCGGCCTTGAAGGCCTCCAGGGCCATGTCCTCGTCTTCCAGGAGTGAGTAGGTCACACCCAGGTTCACGTGGCCCTTGGAGAAGCCTGGTTCGACCTGGACCGCCTTCTTGAACTCGGCGAGCGCTTCGTCATAGTCGGCAACGGAGTTAAGCGTAATGCCCTTGTTGTAGTGCTTCACGAAGAAGGTGTGCTGATTGCTGTAGACCACGTCCTTCTTTTCCTCATCGGGGGCAAGTTCTATCGCCGTGACGAAGTTCTCCTCGGCTTCGGCGTACTTCTGCTGCTGAGCCTGGGATAGCGCCAGATAGAGATAAGCCTCCCAGCTGTCCGGCTCCTCGACTATGGCCTTCTTGAACCATTCCTCGGCCTTTGGATAATCCTTATTTTTCTCATAGTAGACCTTGCCACTCCTCAGGGCGGTGGAGCCGCCACATCCCATGATGACAAGAAGCGTTACCACCAGTGCATACTTGACGAATCTCATGCCATCCTCCTTGCAAGCTACTGTGGTCTCAGTAGAACTCAGTCCGGTAGAATATTTAGCAAGTTCGCGAGCCGGTGTCAAGATAACAAAAGCCCTCTTTGCGGGCAATCGAAAAACCGGATTCTGGCCACGGGACCGGCTGAACCCGGCGGTCCGGCAAAGCCGCGAGCACTTCTTGAGCAGCGCGGGTTTCGCTTGAAAAACGCACTGCAATCTGATAAACTCCCGTTGCCAGAGCTGACTAATACCCTGAGATTAGTCGGACCATATGCCATAGAGCAGCAGCTGCTTTATTTCGTTTGGGGGCACGGCCTGAGAAACAACTTGAGCAAGCACTCTACGCATTTCATTCCCAACCTTTTCAGAGATGAACTGTATTCGAGCTGGTGAAGTGCTATAGGAGGCGGTCGCCATATAAGGAACGGACAAAGGACATCTGCCAACCAAGGGGGTTGCAATGCGGTCTACAGCTATTGTCACAGTGATTCTACTGGTTTCCGTAATAGGATTCACTCTGGCGGCTTTCGGATCTGATCTTCCGGTCGAGCGCATCATGCAGGATGCAGGCGGCCAGGCGTCAGTCCAGGCCGGCAATCCACCCGTCATTATGCAGATGGGTGATACCACCTGGATCCAGGTCCACACCGACGCCTCCTACTGTCCCGGCGATCCCAACGCAGGCCACGGAGGCGAGGCAACCGGTGGACCGGACGGATCTGAGACCTGGTGTCTTGAAGGAAACGGCGGCGCCGGCGACTCCTGCGGCACGCTGCCACCGTACAATGTGAACTGCCTGGTCCACAGAGACATGCGCATCCAGCCCTCCGACCTCGGGATAAACTACTGGCACGTGGATACCTACAGGGCCGATGAGGAAACCTATTGCGGGAACTACTCGCTGTGGTGCGGTTCCGACGCTCTCTGGGAAGGCGCCCCGGTCGAATGCGGCAGCTGGGGTGAGCCCGCCCCGGGTTACGGCAATAACTGGAACTGTATCGCCGAACTTACGCTGCCGCCGCTCTTCTCCTACGCCGGTGGCTGCCACGTGAGATTCGACACGCGATATGAAACCGAGTGCAACTATGATTTCCTCTACGTCGAGTACTTCAACGGCGGCACCTGGGAGAACCTGGCCAGCTTCTGCGCCATAAGCGACAACTACGGCCCTTCCTGCACGGAAATGTACCCCACCGAGCCGACGATGGACTACTTCAGTAACTCGGACGATGACATCATGGGGCCCCCATCGCCTGCCTGGGAGACTCGCTCGGTCGCGGGAGTTCCGGCTTTCAGCGAGTTCATCCCTCCGGAGGACCTGGCCTCCGCAACCGGGTTCAGCTGGATCGAGCTGGAACAGCAACCGGAGCTCTTCCGCCACGCGTCGGCCTATGACTCCAACCGCGGCCGGATAGTGCTCTACGGCGGCGCCAGTGAGCTCGGCCCGGATCCCGTCTACAAGAGCGACACCTATGAGTGGGATGACTCGACCTGGGTCGCCCTGTCCCCTGCCGCCGACCCGGGGCCGCGCGCCGGCCATCAGATGGTCTACTTCCCCGCCGGCGACTATACGCTCCTCTTCGGCGGTGAAGATGAGACAGACCTTCTCAGCGACACCTGGGCCTGGGACGGTACCGACTGGACGGAGCTCTCACCCGCGCACAGCCCGCAGGCACGTCACGGGCATGGTATGACATATGACTCGGCACGGGGCGTGATAGTGCTCTTCGGAGGTGAGGGTGACTCCGGCTACCGGGACGATACTTGGGAATGGAACGGGGTGGACTGGGTCGAGCGCCTGCCGCTTGACTCCCCGGCCGCCCGCACCTTTCTGGGCGCAAACGGGCTTGCATACGACCCCACGAGAGGGGTGACAATGCTCTTCGGCGGATACGGAGGCGGGAGCGACGCATACCGGTCAACCTGGGAGTGGGACGGCACCAACTGGACCTCTATCGGACCTGTCACCAGACCTCGGGCCCGCTACATGCACGGCCTGGCATACCATCCCAACCTGGGCGGCATTATTCTCTACGGAGGGCTCGGGGGTGATGGCCTCGACGAATACGTGCACGATACCTGGCTCTGGGACGGTGCCGACTGGACAGAGCTATATCCCGGCGTGTCGGCCGGCAGGATAGCCTCCTTTGCGATGACCTATGACTACTCGATCGGCAGGATGATACTTCATGGCGGCACTCGCGATGGGGAAGAGCCCGAAATGGAAACCTGGAAACTCGACTATGGCGATCCCCTTCGCCTGAGGTGGCGCTTCGTCTCAGACATGTTCAAGAGTGATGCGAATGACCTGGATACCGACGGGGCCGCCTGGATCGACAATGTCGAGGTGGATAATAACAATGAGACCTTCACCCAGGACTTTGAGTCCGGTACCACCGACCCAGCTCACTGGAGTTTCCCTGACCATGAGGGCGTGGTAGATGGCTGGCATATGGTCCATGACCCCGATCCCCTCTATGAAGGCGGAGACGGCGGATATGCTTATGACTGCCGGATGGACTCCTCGGTGGTCTTCAAGGCCCGGCCGGAAGGCGGGTACCCGGTTGACGCGCCCTGGAGGAACAGCTGGTTCTACTCCCTGATGACGCCCGGCATTCCAATCCAGAACACTGGGTGCGTGGTCCAGTATGATATGCACTGGTGTTCGGTGGACTATACCTGCGATTATATCAATACCCGCGTCCGGTTCTATGATGAGGTGCAGGGAACCTGGTGCCCCTGGATCGACCCCAATGGCTGTGCTCTTGTAGGCAACTGCTCGTACTGGAACACCGACTGGAACGAAGACCTTACCACTCTCTATGGCACAGCCGAGGATTCATTACAGTTTGCCTGGGAGTTTATAGATGTCTCGAGGCCGTCCGATTTCTGCCGGGGCAAACATATCGACAGCGATCTTCATGTCGACAATATCTCTGTCGGTTTCTTTGACAGCCATGTGACCCAGTTCACGACCCGCCCCATCGACCTCTTACACGATACCTTCAATACCGGGATATGCGGCTACAACTCGTTCTTCAACGAGCACAACTCGGATACGACCACCCACTATACCGGCGGCACACCGCTGCCCAGGGGGAAGCAGTTCAATGTGGACGTGATCGAGCGGGACGGAGTTACCAGCGTTGAACTCCTGGGCACTATAAATGAGGGCGGAAGCTGGATCACAAACTCCATGACCCTGGACACGGTTTATGATCCCCTTAACCCCGACTGGGGTGGTACCTATTACGGAACCTTCTGCCCGGCGGATTTCGCGCTTGGCGAATGGGACGAGGGAACCGATTTCTGGTATTGCGTTAAGGTGACAGACGGCCTTGCGCAGGTTGAGTACTTCCCCGCGGCCGCCGATCCTGCCCATCCGGGCCACACGGGGCTTGTGGATGACTACCTGGATTACTCCATTCTTTCACACTACCCGCCGGAGTACACCGAACCCAGGATCCTGCTGGTCAATGGCGCCGCATATGATGCGTATGATCCGTCGGCCTGCACCGGCTCGGGTGCGGTCAAGACGGTGCTTGTCGACCTTTACGGCCTGATACTCGAGGAGGCGGGCTATACCTATGAGAGATTCGACATCCTAGGATCCGGCTGGAGCGTGCAGATACAGCCCCACACAGAAATCCTGCACTATGATGCAGTGATATGGATTACCGACCAGGGAGACAATGCCCCGGGCAGTACCATATACCGTTGCCCATTCAAGGAACTCAGCCAATTCTGTATAATCAATGGCATTCATGACCAGGCGGGTAAGTTTATCATCATAGGTGACAGGATAGCCCAGGCCCTGGCTGACCCGGCTGAGGGTGGAGGTGGCTGCGATTCACTGTATCGGACGTTTCTGAATTCTGCTCTCGGGGTGGATTACATCGATGAGATGGCATCGCCTCTAGATGAACCCTATATCGAATGCGACCCGGAGGCCACCGTGGAGGTCGACGGGACCACTATACCGGTGGATCTGGATACGCTTACCATCTTCAGGGGATGCCCCCAATACAGGAAGCTTAGCTCGATCACCGCGACCACAACAGGTACTTACGATGTCCAGCCGCTCCTGTCAGTCATCGACCCCGATGTTCCCGATGCCCGTATGGCAATCTATGTCGAGAGTGAACTCTTCCATGGTGGGAAATGCACCTTCTTTAACTTCGACTTCGCTGGCACCGGATACTGCGGCGGAAGCGCGCCGGCGAAGAGCGGTCCCTCTACCCTCGATGAACAGGACGGTCGCGTCGCCCTCCTGCGATTTGTACTCGAGGATCTCTACGGCCTGCCGCATTCCACTTCAGGGGTGAACCGAAGGCCTGATCTCCCCGGGCGCCCGGAGACTAAGTGGGCGCTGCACCAGAACTTGCCCAACCCCTGCAGGGGCGGGACCGAGATCAGGTATGATG
>JAUVJV010000226.1 GCA_030592245.1 Candidatus Eiseniibacteriota bacterium | reverse complement strand
GGTCTTCAAGCCCACCCTTGAGAACGGGTCTGTCGGGACGGGCTCGGAACTCCCGCGTATGTCCCTGGTGTTCTTGACGAATTCGAAGTCGGAATAGTGACTCTGGATATCATCCGGAGGCCCATACTTGATGTACAGTCTTCCCCTGTCGCTCAAGGCTCCCCTGTTCTTGGCGCTTGCGTAATTCTGGTCGGCGTACTTGACCCTCCGGAAATGCTCTATCAGGGCTTCGTTCTCGACCGTTCCGGGACTGGGGTCGATGTCGACCCAGAGGGATCTCAAGAATCCCTCCTGGTCCCCGGGAGACAGGGACTTGAACGTCTCCATCTCGTCATGGGTGAAAATGTAAGTGAGGTCCCCGAGCGCCTCGATCTCGTGCCTGCCCCAGGAATAGATGGACCACGCGACATCGAACTTGCGCTGGCTCCGTGCAAGCACTTCTCCTTCGCGGCCAACAAGGCTTAGGGAAAGGAGATAACTGCCGGCGGGCAACGAGGTGATATTGAAGAGCGCAGTGCTTCCCACCACGTTCCCCCTCAAGTCAATGGGGTTCTCCGTACCGTAGATCTCCCGCCCCGGCCTGTTGATGATGGAGTAGCGGATGAGAAGCGTATCCTCGAGCTGCTCCTCCCTCAGGTCGTAAACCTCGAAATAGATGGGCAGCTCGGCCAGCAGAAGCCCGTAACGCCGATGCGGGTTCGGCATGACCTCGAAGCCCGACTTGTGAAATGAGCCCTCGTAGATGCGGCGCAGGCTCCGCGCGAATTCCACGTCACTCAGGGAGATGCCGCCGCTGGGGAAGGCCGGGCTCTCTACGACCAATTCGATCTCCCCGCTCCTGTAGTCGCCACGCATAAACGAGAGGATCTCCTTCTTACGCGCGTTGAGGTCCTTAAGAATGAGCCGCGCGGTATAGGTGCCGGGAGGCACGACCACCTTGGATTGCAGAACCTGGATAGTGCCCCGGTCGGACGCGTCGTCGGCAGAGGCGGCCCCGACCGTGACCTCCCTCTCACTCTCCCCTGCCACATCCCCCAGGCTGTCGAGGAGCACCACCTCAAATCTCAGTTTCCCCTCGAGGCCCCCATCCATCTCCACGAAGGTCAGCTGATCATTGGAGACGATGCAGGAGATGACCTCGACATTGTTCTCGCGGTCATGGATGAACGTCACCACGTCGGCGTGGAAAACGATCTCTCCGGTGCTCGGGGCAGGGATATCCGTGCTTTCAGACCAGGCCCAGCCTGTGGATACGCTCAATATCTGGGTGGTGATAAGAAGAAGGGGTAGCATAAGAGCTACCCCGCTGACTCTTCTTATGTCAATCATAGCTAGAATCCGAGGCCGAGAGATATCTTGTGCGAAACGTCAAGGAACCCCATCTCGGAATAGCAATAGTCCACGGTCCAGATCGAGGGCTTGTTCTCCAGGCCGATCCTTATGAACGGGAACTGTATCCCGAATCCGGCCGCGATCCCTTCCTCATCCCTGTTGAACCTGTAGCCGCCTCTAAGGGCGACCTCAAAATTCTCAGCGAGTCCCCTGTAAGCATACTCGGCACCCAGATTGAGCCGCTCGCCTCCGTCCGGCGGGTGATCGAATTCGACCGCGCCCAGCAGGCTCTGCTTCGGGTCCTCGAGCAGGGGCATCGCGGCTCCGACCTTGAAGGTGACCGGCATCGGGCTCTCCTTACCATCATTCAGGAACTTGTACCCGGGGCCCATGTTGAGAAACGCCATGCCGATCTTGATCCCCCTGAACCCCGTGTCATAGATCGTACCCAGGTCCAGAGCCACGGTCCTTCCGCGGTAGTCTGCGAGGCCTTCATGAATAAACTTGAGCGAGGCGCCGAATGAGAACCGGTCGGTCAACATTTTCGCATAGGTAAACGCGAAAGCCATGCTCCCGGCATCGAAGCTGTACCCGGTACCGTTCGGCCTGTACTCGGTAGTCTCGGGCATCGGGTCCATCTGGAGCACGGTCGCACTGATTCCGATCACTCCCGGAATGAAACCATATGAGAACACATACGTGGCATACTCGTGGCTCAACTCAGCGGGCCATGACCCATGGTTGAGGCTGAACCTGCTTCCCGTGATCGTGGCAATTCCAGCGGGATTCCAGTACGTGCTGGTGGCGTCATCCTGAATCGCGACAAACGCCTCCCCCATCGCCACACCTCTGGCGCCCACACCTATCTTCAGGAACTGTGCGCCGACCGTTCCGACCTTTTCGAATGTTTCCGCCGACCAGCCTGAGCCGGCAAGCAGAAACGCTACAACAACCGCGATCAAAAAGGCTCTCCTCAATGTACTCCTCCTTCCACCTAAACGATCGTCGCTACCTGACGATTACGAACTTGTTAACCTGCTCACCTTCAGGAGATTCTACATGCATCAAATATACGCCGCCAACAATTTCCTGGTCATTCCTTGAAACCAGGTTCCAACCGGGCGGCTCCCGCGAGGGATCGGTGGGATCCTCGAAGTAGCGGCTCCACACCAGGTCCCCGGAAAGGCTGTATACCCTGACCATCGATCGCCTGGGAAGATTGATGAACCTGACCCTGCGGCCCGACGGATCCCTGTCATACTCCGCCATATCACCGATCGCGCGCCCCGTTTCCCTGGCGCCCCCATACATGCCGGGATAAGGATTGGGCACGACCCCCGCCAGGCCGGTCACTCTTGCCGGACTGCTCCTCGGATATACCACCTCCATCGACTGTGAATAGCTTCCGTAACGCGGAATCAACTTAAATATAGGCTCACCGTCCTCATCCACTCCAATCTTTATCTTCTCGGCACTGCCGTCATCGAAGGCGGTCACCGCATACCAGTAAGGGAGGCCGTTGTGGACATCCTCGTCCACATAGCGGTACTTCCCGATACCCAGAAGCCCCGTATCTATGCTGGAGAGATTCTCAAGCTCAAAGTGGGCAATGAGCTGCCATTGATCCCCTGAAGGGACCTCGCTCTCGTGGCGCCAGCCCACGGCTTTCCAGATTCTGTAGCCCGCGAAGTCGAGCACATTCTGCAGCGGGTCAGGGACCGTCTCCGAGTAATTGTCCCATTCGACTATCACCTTGCCGTCATCGGCGATCAGCTGCTGCTTGGGTGGTGGCGGTGGAGAAGACCCCAGCCAGTTCGAGAAGACCAGCTTGCCGGACGTATCGGTTAAATACCCGCCATTATATACCTTCTGGGCATTGGTGGCGTTCTCCAGGAACGTGCTGAACGGATCCCCGTTAACGAAGGCACACTGGAACACGAGGGTGCTCCCCGGGGGAATCTCCGCAAAGGGCCCGGCACTCACAAGGAACCTGTAGTCGGCAGCCTTGACAGTGGGCGGGTCAATGGTCTGCTCGGTATCGGAATCCCCCCGCATATAGCGGTACCGCTCCTTGTCGTTCTTGGGATCTTCCTCGCCGCTGGACCAGCTCCTGAACATGTGGATCTCCACCTCCGACGGGGCCAGCCTGCCGGAAGGATCGGTGGTGTGCCCCAGGAACATCACACCTATATATCCCGGAACATCACCGTCTTCATCGCCCGGAAAATCATACATGTAGCCCATCGAGAGACGGTAGGTCGCGCTAATCTCGCTTCCCTCCGGGCTGATCTCGCTCCGGGTGATCGTCGTATCCACATAGTCTGCCATATCGTCTGTATAGGCCTGGGGGGCCTGGCGTACATTACCGATATCGGCATCAACCATGAATGCCACGTACGCCTTGTAGATGGTCGAGTCCCCGGCATTTGTCACCTTGTACTCCACGCCAATGAAGTCCTGCACCGAACCAGAGGTCCAGGCATAGCTCTCCTGACGCACCATGAGATTGAGAGGCTTATGGAAATCTTCAGTTCTTGAGGCATTCATCGACGTGACGGTATCGAAGAACACCGAGGAGAACATCTGCTGCGAGATCGCCGCGAAGTCCTCATCGACCAGCCCGTCGCCGTCATTGTCATAGCCATCAAGCGGATCCTCATCTATCAGCTGGTCATTGTCGTCATCCTGTACCCGGCCTCCACCGGTCTGCCCCTCGGCGGTGATGTAGACGATATCCCGGATATCGCCCCTGGGATAGAACTCGAGCTGGTAGACCGCGGCGCTAACCAGAGTGTCGGGCCTGCCGAAATCATCGAATACCACACCACCCACCCATAGGCCCGCTGCAAAGAGGTATTCAGTGCCGCTGCCTGCCGGCCACTCGCATGAAGGCGCACTCGGATCGGAATTCCAGTCCCCGAAGAAACCCATATTGGAACTGTGCAACAGCATTTGGTTCACATTATGATAGATGCCTCTGAACCTCACCACACCACGATCAGGGCCATCGTAATGGAAGGGCACATAGCCGTCGTAATACGCGAACGCCGCAGAACAGACCAGCATCAAGCACAGGAAGGCAAGCGGGACTCTGAGCCTTGCCGCGTACCGCGTGATCGCTTCAATAAACATCATTCGGTCCTCCATCGCAGTGTTACCAGTCAAAGGATATGCCGACCCTGAAGTTCCTGGGAGTCGAATAGACCCTGGGGTCGTTCAAGGGCACATAGATGACCTCCGGCAATCCCAGGAGCTCGCCCTCATCATAGGCGCCCCCGAGCTCTCCCTCTGTCGTGTAGTAGGAAGAGTAGTTGCCATCCCCGCCGGGCCAGCTTCCAGGGCTCAGACTCGCGATGTTTCGCCGGTCGAGCACATTCCTGCCCTCCATGAACAGGGAAATCTCCTGCCCACCGATCCTCCATCTCTTGTCAGCCTTGATATTCACCGTGGTCCGCGCATCCAGTCTTTCGGAGTTG
>JAUVJV010000005.1 GCA_030592245.1 Candidatus Eiseniibacteriota bacterium | reverse complement strand
GCCGAGAGCGAATAGAGAAAGTACAAGAAGGGGACAGCGCCCTTTTGTCCAGCATGAAAGGGCGCTGTCCCCTATTTTAAAAGCGTCATTGCGAGGAGATGGAGTCGAAGCAATCTTCTTGCCGGTACAGCGTCGAGTACCGCTTCGTCGCTCACTCCTCGCAATGACATTAGAACGACAGCAATCTTATTTCAATAAGCCCGTCACCGCCACTTCTATGTGCCAAAGAGATCGCCGGGAACCGGCCCTGCCTTTCTAGACCCGCGGGACCGGGGAAAGTTCCGCGAACCGGTGAGTCCGGGGTGCGCGAGCAGTCAGTCCATGCCCGCGGGCGCATGGTTGAACCGCCGTGTCGTGCGTGCTATTGTCGGGCTACCCGCTCACAAATGTATGGAGGCGATCTGAGATACTTCCTGGTCGGGGCGCTCGATACTGGTTCGGAAGATGGGAGAACATCATGAGAGGCCTTACTCTGATGATAGCGGTGATGCTTGTATTACTCGGCTGCTCCGGCCCTGAGCGGAAGATAGACCCACAGGTGTTGGAGGGGCTTGCGGCCTACATAGAGCATAACCACCAGGCTCCGGAGGAGTATGTTCTGGGCAAGTTCGCCGATCACGACGTGATCTTCCTTGGCGAGGTCCACCGGATCAAGCATGATGTCGAGTTCGTCAGGGACCTTATCCCTATCCTGCAGAGTCACGGCATTCACCGCCTCGGAACCGAATTCGCCAGGCGCGAGGACCAGTACCTGATAGACAGTCTTCTCGCCGCCCCTGCCTATGATGAGGCGCTGGCCGGGCAGATCACTTTCCAGCAATCCGTGTTCTGGGGCTATGAGGAGTACCTGGACATCTTCAGGGCCGCCTGGGAGGTAAACAACAGCATCGAGGACGGTGTCGAGAGATTCCGCATCCTGGGCCTCAATAATTCCCCCGAGTGGTGGCACATTCAGAGTCAGGAAGACCGGGAAAGTCCCGAGATGCTGAAAAAGGTCTGGCATGGTGAGGGTGAGAACCTCTGGGCAAGGGTGATCCTGGACAGTGCAGTCGCAAAGGGCGCGAAGATCCTCATTCACTGCGGCATCCATCATGCATTCACCGAGTACAAGCAACCCGTTTACATGAACGGCAAGTTCGTCCGCTTCGATGACAGCAGGGCCGGGAATCACGTATTCCGTGAGATCGGCAAGCGGGCTATCACGATCTTCCTGCATGCCGGGTGGTATGCTGCCGAGGGTTATGCCGGGTCGAAGGTGCGGCCCGCAGACGGCATAATCGATGCGGCCATGAAAGTTCTCGGTCCCGCCTATGTCCCGGTCGGGTTCGATACCGGGGGGACGCCCTTCGCCGACCTGCCCGGTGAGACCTCGGTCTACAGGCACGGGTACGAAAACTTCACTCTCTCCACCTTCTGCGACGGTTACATATACCATAAGCCCTTCAGCGAATATGAAGGAGTCACCCCGATTCCCGATTTCGTGAATGAGACAAATATCGAATACGCGAGGAGGCAGGCCTCCAATCCCCGCTTCCGCGATGCCTCGGCCAAGCGTTTCAACAAGTCCATCGCCAAGAACGCCGGGACTCTCCGCGGAGTGCCCGATTAGAGGTGCGGACCGCTGCCCTTCGCGGGGTACCTGAATGGGGGAGGCTGAGCACCCGGGCTCCACACCCGGGCCTCGCACCCGCGGATCAACCCGGTAGCGGCCCGGGAGGACCATAAGGCCCGATCCAGGCGCCTCCCCACTAATTCCGCGCACTTCACATTACACCACTCTGATACGCCCCAGCTTGACACCTTCCCGGGTTTCTGGTCTAATCCTCCCGAATTCACGGGGGGCAGGTTGAGCAGACACAGGTCAGCGTCACTCAGAATCATAATCCCGCTGCTTCTCTATTTCGCCGTTTTCATCCCATCACTTTCATTTTCCCAGACTGATCTCACCTTCGACGGTCTCCGTGTAACCACCTCAGGAAGCGGGCAGGAGGGCCGCTCGGGAACCTGGCTCGAATCTCCACTGACCCTGCGGGTCATGGATCTTTCCGGCGCCCCTGTCCCTGGCGCCGAAGTTGAGTTCTGGGTGGAAGACGGCATCGGTGCGGAACTTAGCGTGTACGAGACCAGGACGGATGAGCACGGTACCGCACGGACTCGTCTCAGGCTCGGCGAGAAGATGGAAGATCACGTTCTGGCCGCTTTTGTCAAACACCGCGAACTCGGGAGCGGCATTGTCCATTTCCGGGCCTGGTCTTATGACCCGAAGCAGATCATCCTCTGGATGATCGGAGGCCTCGGGCTGTTTCTATATGGCATGTCGCTGATGTCCACAAATCTGCAGAAGGCCGCCGGGCCGAGACTCAAGAACATCCTCAACGTGCTTACCAGCAACCGGTTCGCCGCAGTGGGAATGGGAGCTTTTGTCACCGCGCTAATCCAGAGCAGCAGCGCCACGTCGGTGATGGTCATCGGCTTCGTCAATGCGGCCCTTCTCTCGCTGCAGCAGGCTATCGGGGTGATAATAGGGGCCAATGTCGGAACGACCATAACCGGCCAGTTGATCGCCTTCAAGATAGACAGGTATGCGCTTCCGATCATAGGGATCGGTTTCCTCTTCATCGTGCTTTCCAAGCGGAAGCAGAACAGGCTCTGGGGGGAGGCCATTCTCGGTTTCGGTCTTCTGTTCCTGGGCCTTTCCGTGATGAAACAGGTCCTGAGCCCGCTCGGCGGAAGCGAGATTTTCAAGACCTACTTCGTACAGTTCAGCACCCAGCCAATCCTGGGTGTGGCCGCCGGCATGCTGGCCACCCTGGCAATACAGAGCAGTAGCGCCATGGTAGGCCTCACAATGGCACTGGCAGCTTCAGGCCTGATCGAGCTGCAGGGAGCCATCTGCCTGGTTCTCGGCGAAAACATAGGCACGACGATCACGGCCCAGGTCGCAAGCCTTGGGTCCAACCGCGCTGCCAGAAGGGCCGCGTGGGCCCACACCATGTTCAATGTCCTCGGCGTGACCGGAATGGTGATCATCATGTATACCAGCTCATTCTATGTCCGGTTGGTGCAGTCGACTTCCGGGGATATCATGCGCCAGGTCGCCAACTCCCATTCACTTTTCAACGTGATCAATGCTGCCCTGTTCATACCGCTGGTCGGCGTGCTTCGCCGCGTGGTCGAGAGGCTGATACCCTTTGGGGATGAGGATGTACCCGTGCAGCCGCAGCACCTGGAGAAGCACCTGCTTAATACGCCCCTCGTGGCATTGGCACAGGCCAAGAGTGAGATCGTCCGCATGGCGGTTCTGGCCCGCAAGACCGTCCAGCGGGCCACGACATCCTTCTTCGTCGGGGACAATGTCAGCTTCAAGCGAGTCCACATCCTTGAACAGGCCATCGACAACCTCCAGCGCGAGATCACTCACTACCTTGTCGAGCTTGCCAAGCGCAGCCTGACCGAGGTGGAATCGGAACAACTCCCGGTCCTCCTTCATACGATCAATGACATCGAGAAGATCGGCGATCACGCCGAGAACATCGTGGAGCTCGCGGAGAGGAAGAAGTTCCAGTCGGTGAGCCTGCCCGCCGAAGCCCTCGATGAGATCAGGCTCCTTGCCGACGAGGTAGACCACATGGCCGGCCATACGATCAAGGCTCTCCTGGAGGATGACACCAACGAGGCCCGCAAGGCCTTGGAAGTTGAGGACCGAGTCAACCGCCTGCACACCGAGATGCGCCAGGGCTATGCCCGCCGCCTGAGAAAGCGTGAAGCAGGCGCCACCAGCGGACTGCTGTTCTTCGACATGGTCATGAACTATGAGAAGATGGGAGACCACTACACCAACGTCGCCCAGGCGGTGCTGGGCGAGCTCCAGTGGGATAAAGGCGTCAAGGCGATCCAGGACTGAAGTCCTGCGGTGCGCCTCCGAGGATGACGGCCCGTCACCGGCCTTCGGATTCCTCTTCAGCGCGATGGTGTTTGATCACCTGGCCTTTGACCATGAATATGACATCTTCGCAGATGTTTGTCGAAAGGTCCGCCACACGTTCGAGGTTTCCCGCGACCCGGGTCAGATGGAGAGCGCGCTCGATGGTCCTGGAGTCTGAGACCATATGGGTGACAAGTTCTCTGAAGATCTGATCCCTGAGCGCATCAACCTCATTGTCCCGCTCGCAGACATTGCCGGCGAGTCCGGCATCCTCATTGATGAAAGCGACTATGCTGTCCTTGAGCATGCTGACGGCGAGCTCCGCCATCCTGGGAAGATCTATGTAAGGCTTGACCAGTGGCCGCTCAGTGAGATAGAGGCCGCTCTGCGCGATATTGACCGCGTGGTCGCCCATCCGCTCGAGGTCGTTCCCCATCCTCATAATCATGAGTATGGTCCTCAGGTCCTTGGCCTTGGGCTGAAACTGAGCGACGAGAGCTGTCCCCATCTCGTCGATTTCCATCTCCAGGCTGTTGGCCCGGGGCTCATCTGCTTCGATGACCTCGATGAGCAGGTCACGCTCGTTCTCGAGAAGGCCCCTGACTGCCTTTTCAATCATTGCCTCCACAAGGCCGGCATACTCTACCACCTGTCTCTTCAGGCCCGTAAGTCTCTCTTCAAACATCTTCTTCTCCTAGCCGAACTTACCTGTCAGGTATTCTTCTGTTCTCTTGTCCTCGGGCACAGTGAAGAGCTTCTCCGAAGGACCAAACTCGACCAGCTCTCCGAGGTATAGGAATGCCGTAAGGTCCGATACCCTGGCGGCCTGGGCTATATTGTGAGTCACCAGTACTATCGTAACATATTCCTTGAGCTCGATTATCAGCTCCTCGATCCTGGATGTGGCTTTCGGGTCGAGCGCCGAAGTCGGCTCGTCAAGCAGGAGAACTTCCGGGTTCATGGCGAGTGCCCGCGCTATGCAGAGCCGCTGCTGCTGCCCCCCCGATAGAAAGGTCCCCTTCCTGTGCACCGAGTCCTTCACCTCGTCCCAGAGTGCGGCCCGCTGGAGCGATTCTTCCACGATCCTGTCGAGCTCTCCCCTCCCGAGGCGAATCCCATTCAACTTGTAGCCTGCTATGACATTGTCGTATATGCTCATGGTAGGGAACGGGTTGGGCTTCTGGAACACCATGCCGACCTTGCGGCGCACCAGAATGGGATTGGTTTTGTAGACATCCTCCCCGCAGAGTAAGATCCTGCCCTCGACCCGCGCACCGGTGATCAGCTCATGCATCCGGTTCACGCACCGGATCAGCGTCGTCTTGCCGCAGCCGGACGGTCCCATTATCGCGGTGACCATGTTTTCCGGGATCGAGAGGTTTATGTACTTCAGTATCTGGGTGTCACCGAAGTAGGCGCCGAACTTCTCGACCTTTAGAACTTCACTTTCCATCTCGCTGTTACCACCTTGGCAAGGACATTCAGGACCAGTACCATGACAATCAGGACAAAAGAGGCCCCCCACGCAAGCGTATGCCACTCCTGGTAAGGGCTGGTTGCGTAATTGAATATCAGAAGAGGCAGCGAGTTCACGGGCTTCAGAATGCTGGTCTCCATGAACGGGTTGCCGAAGGCTGTGAAAAGCAGCGGTGCGGTTTCGCCGGCTATGCGCGCAATGCTGAGAAGTATTCCGGTGGTTATGCCCCCAAGAGCCGCTGGAAGGATCACCCTGACTATCGTCTGGTAGTAGGGCACGCCTAATGCGAGAGAGGCCTCACGCAGGCTGTCCGGGATGAGCTTCAGGGTCTCTTCCGTGGTGCGGACAACGACAGGGAGCATCATTATCCCCAGAGCGACTCCTCCCGAGAGAGCCGTGAACTTCCCCATCGAGATCACGATCCAGGAATAGGCAATGATGCCGATCACGATCGAGGGTATCCCCTGTAGCACTTCGGCGCACAGCCTCACGACATAGGCCAGCCGTCCCTTCCTGTACTCGGAGAGAAAAACGCCCGTGGCTATCCCCAGCGGAATCGAGAAGATAGAGGCGAGGCCTACCAGGATGACAGTTCCAACCAGGGCATTCGAGATGCCGCCTCCCATTTCACCAACAGGCTTGGGCAGGCGGACCAGGAACTCCCAGTTGATCGCCGAGATCCCGTTCCTGGTGATGTAGATCAATATCAGAAACAGGGGAACCAGCATCCCGAAAGACAGGAGTATTATGCCGGCGCCGAATAGCCTGTCCTTGACAAGCCTGAAGAGCACATTCCCCGAATTCAAACCTAGACCTCCACAGCTGTTCTCTTGATAATCTGCCTGCCAATGATATTGACCAGGGTGGTGACGATGAAGAGCAACAGGCCAATCTCAACCAGGCTACTCACGTAGAGAGGCTCCGTCGCCTCGGCGAACTCATTGGCTATCAGACTGGCCATTGTATTGGCCGGGCTGAATATGCCCCTGGGGAGAAAGTTGGAGTTGCCTATCACCATGGTAACGGCCATGGTCTCTCCGAGCGCACGCCCCAGAGATAGCAGCACGCCCGCGAATATCCCCGAACGGGCATAGGGTAGAACCACCTTCCATATCACCTCTGACCTGGTTGCACCCATAGACAGGGCCGCCTCCTTCAGGTCCGACGGCACGAGTTGTATTACCTCTCTCCCCAGGGCGGCTGAATAGGGGACTATCATGATGGAAAGCACGAGCGAAGAGGTTAATATGCCGACTCCAAATGGGGGAACTCCAAGCTTGAGCTGGAGACTCCTGACCAGCGGAACCAGAACGAACAGGCCCCAGAAACCGTAGATTACCGAGGGTATACCTGCAAGCAGATCAATCGCGCTCCTTAAGAATGACGAAAGCGCTCCCTCCCTGAAGTATTCTCCCAGGAAAACTGCAATGGCGATTGAAAACGGCAGCGAAATCCCCAGAGCAAGAAACGATGTCAACAGGGTGCCAACCAGGAAGGGCAAGGCGCCGAACTCACTGGATACAGGGTCCCAGGTCTTTCCATAAAGGAAACCCAGGCCGATCGTGCCGAGGGATTCTCTTGAGCCGATCAGCAGGGTTACAAGGATCGCGGTGAGCAACACCACCACGAAGATCGCCACTGCATACAGGCCGCGCGTGAACGCGGCCTCGGCAGCAACCAACGCGGCCCCTGGATTGCCCGAGTTCAGTGACTTGCGCCTCGATGTCATCCCGGTCCCTCCCGGGCGAGAGATCCGCTAAGTCGCGCGGGGCAGCCTCGTCCCGTCACCAAACCTTGCATCAACCCAATCCCTGATCTTATCGCGCACTCGCTTGTACGCGAGTAGAGATTTCTCCTCCGAACCTGCAACAGCTGAGGGATCCTCGAGATGCGGGGACCCTCTTTCACTGTGCCGCCAGTCATGATTCCACCTCTCAAAGGCGCGGAGGGGGGAGCCCAAAAGGCCCCCCATGAGACTGCCCCAGCTCATTCCCTCCGCAATCGGCTCTATTCGCTAAGAACCTGCTTGCCGTCATACACCACAGAACGAACGATGGTCTCGGCCTTCCTGGCCGCGCCTTCCGGGAGCGGGGCGTAGTGAAGCGGCTCCGCGAACTCCTGGCCGTCGTGTATCGCCCACCACACCAGGTCAATGAGGGCCTCGGCCTGATCCCGGCTCCTGCCACCGTATTTCTGTTCCCTGTAGAAAATGAGCCAGGTGAAACCGCTAATGGGATATCCCAGCTCGGCATCCGGGTCAGTGATGGAGACCCTCGTGTCATCCGGCAGCTTGACCCCGGCGGCCAGGCTGACACCCTCCATTGAAGGCTCGATGTAGTTGCCGGCCCTGTTCCTGATGTGGCCGACCGGCATCTTGTTCTGCAGCGAGTAGATCAGCTCCACATATCCAATCGATCCCGGCAACTGCTTGACCAGCCCGGCAACACCCGGGTTGCCCTTCGCCCCAAGGCCGGCGGGCCAGTTCAGGGACTTGCCCCTCCCGACCTCTCTCTCCCACTCTATGCTGACCTTACTCAGGTAGTCACTGAAGATGAATGTAGTGCCGCTTCCATCTGAGCGGTGGACAACCACAATGGCCATATCCGGCAGATCCACTCCCGGATTAGCTTCGGCAAGACGTCCGTCATTCCACTTCGTGATCTTGCCGAGAAAGATATCTGCGAGAATATCCGGGGTGAACTTAAGTACAGGACCTCCGGGGAGACTGTATGTTATCACGACGGCTCCTAGGCATACTGGAACGTGCAAAATCGGGTTATCAAGATCCTTGAGATCATCATCACTCATGAAGGCGTCGGTACCGCCGAAATCGACTGTCCGGCTTTTCACCTGCTTTATCCCACCGCCCGAGCCGATCGCCTGGTAGTTCACCTTGACCCCGTACTGCTTGTGGTACTCATCAAACATCTTGGAGTAGAGTGGATAAGGGAACGTGGCGCCCGCACCAAGGATCTCCTTATCTCCGGCAGCGACCGGACCGGCAAGCAGGAGAGTCGTCATCGCCAGAATCAGAACATAGCCTGCAATCTTCATTTGAATCCCCCTAGAATTTGAAGCCACAGTCAACCTGAAGCAGGTTCTGAGGCTCCCTTTCTCCTTCGATCCGCCTGGCATTATAGTAGTCCAGGCCTGCGTATACGTTCTTGACAATGCCGTATTGGGCTATGATTTCATGACCGGCCACATTGGTCGCCCCACCATAGAAATCAGAATCCGGAAAGACATCCGGAAAGGCATCCCGTTCCAGATGCCGGTAGTTGTAATAGATCTGCCATGATCCGGCTTCCTTGACTTTCAGGTGTCCGAGGCTCAGCCCGACGCGATACCCGCTGTCTTTAGAGTCGAAGTTATAGATGTAGTCTCCCATCAGCTTCACGGCGGGCAATAAGCCGTCCGTACCACCGGGGTGGAAAATCAGGATGGCCGCCGGGTTGACACTGTCATAGTCATACTTGAGTTTGCCGTCCACGAGTGTATTGGTCCCGGAGCTTATGTCATCATCCGGAGATGAGCCCTTAAGATGCTCAAAGATGTAGAACGCGATGCCGGTATCCACGGCGAATCCGTCCGAATCATAGGTGAGCCCCGGCTGAGCATAGTACATATGGGGATCCTTCCCCGTCGCCTTATCTTCATCGAGCACGAAACTTCCGCAGTTCAGGAATGGCGATGTCGCTGCGCCCACCGGCCGCTTCCAGGCTATTGAGCCACCTTCGAAAGTGATATCGCTGTCCCACAACATGTCATCAACGATCAGGAACGCCCCGGCATACTTGCCGAACATCAGCTTCAGGTGCTGTGTTGCACTCCAGAAGACGTAGGCCTTATCGAGGCGTATCTCCTTGCTGGAGAAGTAGCTCGTCGTGGTCTGGTTGGTCGATCGGGGATCGGTGTCCCCCGTTGCCAGCCTGGCCCCCAGCTCGAGGTCATCCCGCATCATTGTGGCGAAGCCAAAACGGAGACGGAACCTGCCCCTGTGCCTCTGAAGCGCCTCTTCAGTTTTCTCCGTATATTCGTACTGATACCTCAGCCGCAAATCACCCTTGAACTTGGTGTTCTCAGGTGAGAACGCATAGACATTGCTGATTCCGATCAGGGCAGTAAGAAAGAGAAAGAATCTGAAACACCTCCTTGCCCTACTCATGGGCACTCCCTCTCTATTCCGTCTTTAGCGCGAGAAAAGACATCCGGGATCTGTCCTGCGCGAACAGGCGCAGACGGGGACAGGATGGTAATCTCGCCAGTCACCTCCGTTTCTTTGCTCAAGTACCATGCGCAGCCGGAATGCAACCGCGTCCGGCAGTAGCATCCCTGTTCATGCAGAGACGGCTCGGTCTGAGGACCGAGGTAAACCTCACAGTCGCAGCGGAACTCACTGTCTCTCAGATGGGGACACATGCTCTGGCTTACCGGGCTTAGGCCCGCCCGGCTAACCAGATCCCGGAGCGGGGACCCCGCCATCATGTCGTCAACTGAGGCTTCCGTTGAACCCAACCGCAATACTATTTGCCTGGGGAGTGGTTCACGGTTCATCCGCATGCGAGCACGGCAGGGCCCGTTCGCTCCGTGGATATTTCTGTATGTGAAGTGTGATATCATCGGTGAGATGATATCCTGGCTTGGTTAAGTGCTGATAAAGGTAGTGTTAATTTTGGGTTAAGAGTGCTGCTCGATGGAGATCCCTATATGGGAAGCCCTACGATGAATCGTGTTCCCCTGCCTGGCTGGCTGTCCACTTCCACGGTCCCACCGTGCAGGAGCACGATGTGCTTGACGATGGCCAGGCCCAGGCCGGTTCCCCCGACTGTCTTAGCTCTTGATTTGTCAACTACATAGAAACGCTCGAATATGCGTGACAGATGCCCCTCGGGTATTCCCACTCCCGAGTCTTCAACTACTATGACTACGCTCTGATCCGACTCCGTAATCCCGACCGTCACACCGCCTCTCTCCGTATACTTTACAGCATTATCGATCAAGTTGATGAAGACCTGCTCCAACTTGAACTGATCTCCATGGATGATCAGTCTGCCGTCCCGTGCCTTGAGCGTCAGTTCCAGACCCTTTTCCCGGACCCTGTGCTCGAAGACGTGAATCACATCCTCCATCAGCCGCCTGAGATCGACTTCCCCAACCTGGAGTTCGGTCCCGCTGTCCTCCAGTTCCGACAGCACGAGCAGGTCTTCCACTATGTTCACCAGTCGGTCCGTGTGACGGCGTAGGATCCCAAGATAATGCTGACCGTCCACGGTCACCTCATCCTGCAGGGTCTCCAGGAACCCTTTGATCGCAGTCAACGGTGTTCTCAACTCATGCGAGAGATTGACAATGAAGTCCTTCTTCACCTTCTCGACATTCTTCATCTCAGTTATGTCGTGAATCAGCAACACCACTCCCTCGCGCGAAGACAGAAAGTCCCCACTGCAGAGGTAGTCTCTGCCGTTGAAATGAACCTCCCTGACCGAGTTGGCTCGCTGCGCTGTAACAATCCTGACCAGGTCAGCAAGATCAGGAACCTGGATCACTTCCCAGTAGAACTTCCCATCCACCGCCTCTTCACCGGCGATGCTCATGAATCCCGGGTTGCTGAGGACTATTCTCCCATCCTTGTCCAGCACCAGCAAGCCGTCCCGGATAGTCCCGACGACGCCATTCAGTTCCTCGCTTTTCTCCGAAAGCTCTCCGAATAGCCTCTTGACCTGATCAGTCATATAGTTAAAGCTGCCGGCGAGCTCCTTGAGCTCCCCCCCACCCCTGAGCAGAACGCGCGCATCGAAATCACCGGAAGCTACCCTGCGCGAGGCCGCGATCAACCGGTCGATCGGTCTGGAGAAGTTGCGAGTGAAAAGCAGGGCACCTATCAATGACAGGAGCGCGATCACCGATCCGATTACAATGATGTCATCCCTCAGACCTCCAAGCGCGTCATCTATACTCTTAAGACTTAAGCTTACGCGAAGAACGCCGCCCACCTCATCCCTGTCCTCAACAGGAATGGCAACATACAGCAGGGCTTCCTCAAGCGTCGAACTGTAGCGCAGTGACGTGCCGACCTCCCCTCGCAGAGCCCGCATGATCTCAGGCCTGGTTTTGTGATTCTCCATCTCGGCGGGGCTGCGCCAGGAATCGGCCACCACCGTCCCTTCGGGGTCGATTATGGTGATTCTCGAGTTCGTCTGCAGGCCCAGGTCCTTCGCCAGGGAGTCGAGCCTCGCAGCATCACGACTCGCGAGGGCCGCGCTGAACACCGGCTTCAGGCCCATTGCCAGAAACCGCAGGCTTTCACGCTGCGTTTCCAGGTGGTGGGTCCGGATCGTCCTGTAGGAGAGCAGCAGGGTAACAGCAGCCATCGCGATGATTACGATAACGAACCCGGCGAATATCTTGAGGAACAGTGACTTATTCATTCTATCTTGTACCCGACACCTCTCACGTTCTTAACCAGCTTGGCGGCGCGGCCAATCTTCTCACGGAGGTTCCTTATATGAACGTCCACGGTTCTGTCGATCACGGCTTTCTCATGTCCCCAGAGATGGTCGAGTATCTGCTCGCGCGTCTGCACCCGGCCCCTGCTTGAGGCCAGCAGGGCCAGGATCTTGAACTCCGTGGGAGTCAGGTCTACCTTCCTCCCCTTGACCCTGACCTCGTATTTGTCGGAGTCTATGACCAGGGTGTCACCAACAGTGATCCTCGTTGTGTCTTCTCTCGCTGCCTTCCTCCGCAGTACCGCTCTTACTCTTGCCACCAGTTCCCTGGGGGAAAAGGGCTTTGTGACATAATCATCCGCACCCAGCTCGAGGCCCAGTACCTTGTCGGCTTCTCCACCTTTGGCGGTCAGCATTATGATCGGGACAGCCCTGTACCTGTCATCACCCTTCAACTGCTTGCAGATCTCCAGTCCATCCATATCCGGGAGCATGAGATCAAGAACCAGGAGATCAGGAGTCCGTTTCCTGAGAGACCTGAGGAATCCGGATGCATCAGGAAAGGCTTTCACCTCGAAACTGGCACGCTCAAGGTGAATTGAGACAAGCTCCAGAATATCGGGTTCATCGTCAACTACAGCGACAAGCCGGCCCATAGAACAACCTCGCTCCCTGGGGCAGTCTCATTGGGACGGGATCTGGAACAATACTAAGATTCTAGCCTTAGCGGTATTATACTGATGCCGGGACGGGGTTACAATCGCAACTTTCATGTTCGGGAAGATTCCGGCGTTCGGGCCGCCAGTCTCCATATCAGATAGCCGGGCGTCCTGCCTCGCACCTCGCAAGCCGGCCCGTTGCATCCGGCAATCCAAACTGCCGCCTGAGACCTTTTCCGCAGACACATAAGGCACCTAACCTCCCTTTCCAGAGCAACTAACACGATCCTGTGCGCTCCGGACTCTGGTGGCACACACCTTGCAAAGCTCTTCCCTGTCCGGGTTAGCGACCCTCGGCTCGCGGCCCTCTAACAAGGCAGACAATTCAAAACAAGCGGGATAGCTAAGATGGCGTCGGGCCCAGGGACGGGTTGGTGTCCCGCCCGTCCCCGGCGCCCAACTCACCCAGCAAGGGGGTGGTGCCTATGAGTTAGACATCCTTACGCCCACAGGAGAGCCCCACAGGAGGGCAAAACCTAAGGATGAGAGTATAGACAGTTACGTTTGAGGGAGGACGTTTGAATGTATAAGAAAGCTGCGATCCTTATCACCGTTATTGCATTAACCGGGCTCGCCTTCGCAGGCGTGTCTTTTGGAAAGAACTTCACCAGCGGCAAGGTACCTAACGGTCCGTCCGGCCGCTCACATATCTCCCACCTCTATTTCAACGAGAAAGATCCCGATACCTGGGAGATCGTTGAGGATGGAGCCTGGGCCAAGATGAAATACAGCCACGAAGCCGCCGACTTCAGCTTCGTCTTCAATGGCCACGGCCTTGAAATCGGACTCGACTACACGCTGATCTACTATCCTGACCCATGGCCCGGCAGCGGCCTCATTTGCCTTGGTGATGGCATCGTCAACATCGAAGGCGACATCCACATCCAGAACACGGTGGACACCGGTGACCTTCCGGCCATGAACGATGAGAACTATCCGGATGGAGCCAAGATCTGGTTGGTCCTCACATCCGATGTCGACTGCATGATGCAGGAGATGATCGGCTGGAACCCCGGTGAGTACCTGTTTGAGTATGCTCTGATCACATTTGACGACACCGGCTTCTAGCCTCGCACCGACTTCCAGTTCAGAGACGGGGTGGGCCCTTACGGGTCCACCCCACCACTCCACCCACCCCAACCAAAGCAAGGCACAATGCGGTCTGCGGTCGTGTCATCATATGCAAACCCGGTGTAGATATCGGGACCGATGTGTTAGAATGTCTTACATGGACGGATTGAGAAATCTCACGGTCATTCTGCTCTGTATGGTCCTCGCCGTATCATGCGGACGGGAAGCGCCCCGGCTCAATATCCTGATCATCGCGGTCGATACGCTCCGGGCCGACCACCTCGGCTGCTACGGCTATGAGCGAAGCACCAGTCCCGAGACCGACCGCCTTGCCGCACGGGGAGTTCTCTGCGAGAGGTGCATGAGCTCGGCCCCGTGGACGCTCCCGTCATTCGCTACCATTTTCACCTCTCTGCATCCGACCCAGCATGGGGCGACCGTTGTGAAGAGCCATATGCGGGACTCCTTCCCCACTCTTGCCGGCATACTCAAGGAGAATGGCTACGCCACGGGTGCCATAGTAAACGCTCCGGCTCTTAAGCCCGCCAATGGGGTAGCCCGCGGATTCGACTTCTACCACATGACTCCCCTTGACGGTAGAGATGCCGACGGCACTACCCGGGATGCGCTCGAGTGGATCGATGGAGTCGAGGACGGGCCGTTCTTCATGTTCGCGCACTATTTCGATCCTCATCTTTCATATTCGCCCCCTTATCCATATAACAGGCTGTACTTCCCAGGCTATCAGGGCCGTATCGGTGCGTCGTTTAATCTTGAGGGTTTTTCCCGCGTGCGTGATTCCATGTTTGTTCAATTGCAGGAGCTTAAGGATGACGACTGGAGGCAGATCGTAGCTCTCTATGACGGCGAGATCGCTTTCACCGACAGCGCCGTCGGGGAGCTGCTTCGGGGACTCAACGATCGCGGCCTCCTCGAGAACACGCTCATCGTCTTCCTGAGCGATCACGGCGAGGAGTTCTTCGAACATGGGGGTTTTGAGCATGGACACTCTCTCTATGATGAGCTTATCCATGTCCCGTTGATCTTCTCGCTCCCGGGGGGCCTGCCCCGGGACGTCAGGCTCAAGCGCCAGGTGAGGCTGCTCGATGTCGCACCAACGATACTTGATATTCTGGATATACCTGTTGAACCCCACTTTGAAGGGACTTCCCTTGAGCCCCTGCTCACGGGAAGGGGCGACGTATCACCTGTAGGAAAAGACCTCCTGCCGGCAGAGGCCGCGTACGCGGAGGCCATGATGCACTCAACAGAGCAGAAGTGCATAAGCGTTTATCCCTGGAAGCTCGTCACCCGGATGATGACCGAGGAAAAAACGCTGTTCAACCTCGAGGCCGACCCGGACGAGATGCATGATCTCACGGGCCTTGAGCCTGAGCCGCTTGCCCGGCTGGACAACCTGTTCTCTGGCGCCCTCCTGGACATCTCGGACACCTGGTACATAGAGCTGGGAGCCGGAGATCAGAGCCATATCTTCGATGTCGGCATTGTGGCCGAGAAGGGATTGATGCCGGGCTCAATGGCGATTCACAAAATCCTGGACAGCAGCGGGCGGCTTGCCATTTGCCAGGAACCTCTGCAGCTGCTCCGCTCACGGTCGGGACTTGATCTTAAGGATTTCCAGATCAAGGGGACGGCGACCCTTGCATTCAGAGCAAAACCCAAGAGGGTCCCGGTCAAATTCGATTTCGCTATCGACGGACATCCGGCGACGGATGTGACATTCCTGGGCCGGGCTCTCGTCAATCCTGCTGAGATGCCCTTCATCCAGAAAGGGAAGCGTTCGAAGACGCTCTCGGAGGGAAGGCCGACGGGCGCCCTTTCCGCCCCATATATCCTCGTCTGGTTCGAGGAAGCCACATACAGGGGCGACACTTTCCTGAAACTTGACGAAGAGACTCGGAAGGAGCTTCGCTCGCTGGGCTACATCCAGTAGGGGCCCATATGGCCTGGCCGTGTTTGCTGACCGCGGGATCCCCATCGCTGGCTCTCCGTCAGGTCCCGGCACCCCCGGGTCGCGCTCCCCCCTTTCGAGTGTGGCCGCAACATAATAGCGTCAGGTATTGGCAAGATAGAAATGTCAGGGTCCGGACACCGGAAATCGAACCCGCGTCCGGTGATACCGGAGAAAGTGGTGTTGCAGGACGGCGAAGGGTACCGTCACTCCAGCGTTACCGCTGGATACCTCGGTGAAATGCGTCTCGAGCCAATGGTGCCCGGCAGGGGCCCAATCAGGATCGCCGTCTCACTCGAAGGACCCGCCTGATCGTCTTCAGAAAGGCATCGGCATCATCTATCAATCCGCGTGCGTTCTCTTCAGAGAATTCCAGACCGTAATCTGCCTCCTCGCGCAGATCCATGGCCTCCCCGAAGGTACGGAGGAGATCCGAAGTGATCTCGCCGACATCATCCGTCAGCTCTTTCAACGCGACGAAAAGCCCCCTGTGGCTCTTCTCCCGGTAGCCCTTGCTGTACAGGAAGGCCCGCGCCGCATGAAACATCGAGTAGTGGTCTTGCGCTGGCCAGATCCTGATCGGCACCTTTGATCTCCTTAAGCACCAGGTTTCGATCAGCCTTTATCTTCTGGATCTTGCGGTCTCTGAGTAACCTCTTCAGCCTATCTCTCACTCCGCCTCCCACAAGGTCATCCCAGAGTTAATCCTGTCATATAGAGATCTGTCTTTCGAGCGGAGGTGCCGGAACTGATTTGCGCTCATCACCAAGGGAGAGATCTTTCTGCTGGTGTCATCAGCATGTGCACTGACGGCGTTCCTCACCAGCTTGCCTTCCTGGCTGACGATCAGAAGGTCGATGTCGCTGTCGAGGACATCCGTTCCCGTTGCACAACTACCGAACAGCACAACTCGTCGTGAGTGTGGGGCAAGATCTCTGAGCAGGTCGTGGATCAGGTTCACGCTGAGCAGAATCTTGAATTGCCGGGCGAGCGGATCATTGAGATTGTAGTGATAGAATATCATGCGCCCCGATTTGCGCGCGTCGACCAGACCCCGTCTTACTATCTCCCGCAGACGCTGGCTGGTTGCTCCCACGCTTACGCCGGCAACCCGCGCAATCTCACGCTGATAGAACTCCCGATCGGGTTCCCGCGCGAGAGTTGAAAGGATCCTCATCTCAACACCATCTGTAAGTATCATTGCCATGAACAATCGTTCACACCTATGAACAATCTTATCGGCGGGCTGCCTTTAGAGTCAAGTAGATTCTGACACCATCCGGGTGCCCTACCCCCCTGAGACGAGACCAGTTTCTGTCTCAGAGACTGGTTAGATCACGGGGCTGGAAAGGGGGTATTTCTACAGCCAGACGGAAATCAGTTTGGTCGCCTATAGCCACTTGACTGCCTATCAAAACCAGCGCGCACAGCAGGAAAACATACCTCATAGGAACCCCCTCCTTCCGGGCTCCGCAGCAAGCCCATGAACGCCTCTTAGGTTCAGTTCCCCGTTCAAAACGCG
>JAUVJV010000150.1 GCA_030592245.1 Candidatus Eiseniibacteriota bacterium | reverse complement strand
GCCTCCGCCGCAACTTCGCTGCTGGAGCGGGTAAGGCTGGTTGCTGCCCTCAAGGCTTCCTGGCAGTGGCTGGGTGAGCCTACCGACAGCAAGGCAGTGAAGGCAGGGCGAAGCGCCGTGCTGATCGGTATGGGCCTGCTAATTGTCTTTTATCCCAGGCCGATGCTGTTGCTGCTGACCTATATCGTGGGTGGAGTTCTTCTCTTCCTTGGCCTGCATAACATCTTCCGGCTAATCCTGGGGAGCATTCCGGTCGATGTGGGGCGTGAAGTCGCAGCATCGATCGCCAAGCCCCGAGGCGGGGGCCGGGCCATATTGGTGGGTGGCGTGGTCGTGATACTGGTGGCTGCCGGCGCGCTCATCATCAGCCGCAGCTCCGAGACTGTGGAAACTCAAAGCACCATCAGCGCCTGCAACGGGTATCCGGAGCTCTGTGACCGGAGGCTTGATGAGGTGGTGTTCCCCGGGACCCATAACTCGATGGGTGCCGCAGACATATCCAGGTGGATGTTTCCCAATCATGAGAGAGGGATCGTCCAGCAGCTCAATGACGGCATCCGGGCGCTGCTCATCGATACCCACCACGGGATTCCGGTTGGAGACAGGGTCAAGACGGTTCTTGAGGATGAAACGGAAGCCCGCCGGCAATACGAAGAGGTCCTGGGCAGGGAAGGTGTGGATGCGGCCATGCGTATTCGGGATCGTCTCATAGGTGGAGACGAGAAAGACCGGAGAGTTTATCTCTGCCATGGCTTCTGTGAGCTCGGAGATTCTCCTTTCATCCCGGTGCTCAGACAGATCCGGGAGTTCCTGGTCATGAATCCCAACGAGGTCTTGATCATCGTAATCCAGGATGAGGGCGTTACTCCTCAGGAGATAGAGACGTGCTTTGTCGAGAGCGGGCTTATGGACTTCGTTTACCGGGGCAGCGCCGCGCCGCCCTGGCCTACCTTGAGAGAGATGGTCACCGGTGGCGAGCGGGTGCTCTTAATGGCCGAGAACGAAAGCGCCGGGGTGTCCTGGATACATCCGGCATTCGAAGTGATGCAGGAGACACCGTACAGGTTCCATGATCCGTCCGAGTTTTCATGCGAGCCCAATCGTGGCGGGACCGGAGGGTCACTGCTCCTCATGAACCATTGGATCGAGACGGCGCCTGCTCCCCAGCCCAGCAATGCGGAAATCGTGAATGCCTACGATTTCCTGCTCGCGCGCGCCCGGCAGTGTGAGAAGGAACGGGGCATGCTGCCCAATGTCATAGCCGTGGATTTTTATCGCACCGGTGATGTAATGGAGGTTACCCGCACCCTGAACGGTGTGCAGGGTCCCTCTGAAAAGCAGGTCAAACAGGGCGGCCGCATGCGCTAACTGCCACGGTTCAGCCGTGCAACCCCGCCTCCCACTGCAGGCGGCTGTTGGGCATCTCCAACATGACCCGGACTCGGCCGGGGGCCTCTCCTCAGATAATGCCGGCAATGACTCACGAGACGTATTGCGGGAAAGACCTTTATAGCTTATGGTCGCCTTGTGCAATGAGTGAAATCTACCTGTGGCCGAGAAGGCCATAAGGAGACAGATATCGAGTCCGGGTGATTCGTCATGGGAGGGCGATATGGCAACCCAGAAACGTCGAGCGACAAAGAAGGCCGGTGGAAGCCGTAAAGACAAGCAGAGCAGGAAGAGCAGGAAGAGCGGGATGGGCGTGAAGGCCGTGAAGGTCCAGAAGGACGTGAAGGCCCAGAAGGGCGTGAAGATCAAAGTGAAAGTCAAGAAGGTCAGAGTGAAAGTCAAGAAGACAGGGAAAGCTCTTCTCAATGACCCTTTTCTTAACAAGGGGGTCGCTTTCACCGAGCGCGAGAAGCAGGATCTTGGACTTGAGGGCCTGCTTCCTCCCGGGGTCAGGACGATAGAGCAACAGACCGAAATAGCATACCAGAACATCAAGCGAACCGGCGCATCCGATCCGGACCTTGTATACTCCGCCCTGAGGCATCTCAAGAACAGGAATGAAACCCTGTTCTTCAGAACCGTGAGTGATAATCTGAAAGAGTTCTTACCGGTCATCTACACACCCGAGGTCGGCGTGGCATGCCAGACCTGGAGCCACAGGATGGCCAGGCCGACCGGCGTGTTCATAACAACCGAAAACATAGACAGGGTCGACGACATACTCTCCCGCCTTGCCAGCAGGGAGATACAAATCGCGGTGGTCACGGACAATGAAGGTATTCTCGGCATAGGCGACCAGGGGATAGGCGGTTCGCAGATTTGTGTGGGGAAGCTCGCCCTGTACACACTGGCAGGCGGGTTTGCCCCAACGACTTGTCTGCCGATCTGCCTGGACGTGGGAACCAACAGCGAGGAGCACCTTAAGGATCCGGAATACCTGGGAGTCAAGCACCACAGGCTCCAGAAGGGCATCTACTTGAGCTTCATGGATAAGTTCGTGGAGTCTTTCAAGCGGGTTATGCCCGATGCCGTGCTTCAGTTTGAAGATTTCAGCGGCACCAAGGCATTCGAAGTGCTTAAGAGGCACAGGCACAACACACGCTGCCTGAATGATGATATCCAGGGTACCGGAGCGGTGGTTTACGCCGCCGTGCTCGGCGGTCTCGATTTCAGCAAGAAAACAGTCGCAGAATCGGTGATCGTCATTCATGGCGCCGGTGCCGGCGGGATCGGCATCGCAAGGCAGCTCCTTCACGGCCTTTGCGCGAGAGGTCTCAGCAGGAAAGATGCGTTGGCAAAGATATATGTCACGGATTCCAAGGGGCTTGTCCACGAAGACCGGGGCGATGCCCTGCCCGAACATAAGGCGGAGTTCGCCAGGGTGGGCGGGTTCTCGGGATCGGTATCGCTTTTAGACCTGATCAAGAAAGTGAAACCGAACATACTGATAGGGACCTCAGGCAAGGCCGGCGAGTTCACCAAGGCCATAGTGAAGGCGATGTGCGTCCACAAGAGGCCCCTTATCATGCCGCTGTCGAACCCGACCCGGAATGCCGAAGCGACCCCTGCACAGATCTTCGAGTGGTCCAAAGGTACCGCGATTGTGGCTACAGGGAGTCCTTTCGATCCGGTGAAATACGGACGGATGCATACGATCGCACAGGCCAACAACTTCCTGACATTTCCCGGCCTGGGCAGGCCAACAACTTCCTGACATTTCCCGGCCTGGGCAGGGGGGTATGCGAAAGCGGCGCCAAGTTGGTGACCGACTCAATGGTTACTGCGGCGGGCCAGGCGCTGTACGACTACACGAAGAAGTATGAGCAGGAACTGCTCTCGCATGGGCATGTTCTTCCCGGCATACGCGACGATGCCAAGCGGAACATCAAGGCTGCTGACAAGGTGAGGGACATAGCAGCCTATATCGCGGCCGAGGTGGTCAAGGCGGCGGTCAAGGATCCCAAGGCCAAGGCCAAGGCCAAGGTCAAGACCGCGCAGCCTAATTCCGTCGGAGACATCAGGGATCGCATGTGGAAGCCGGAGTATGATGAGTACGTAAAGGGGTAGCAATAAAGGGGACAGCGCCCTTTTCCAGACAGGTAAATGGCGCTGTCCCCTTTTTAATCCAGCTTCAATTCCACCCAGATTGGCAGGTGGTCGCTCGCCTTCATGTCCTCTACCTTGCCCTTGTCCAGGACCGATATGCCCTTGACGAAGATGTGGTCGAGCCTGAGATCGACAAGGCCTATGGGATCGGCCTTGGACGTGGGTCCGACACCTTTTGAGGCACGGATGAACCCGGCGCCCTCGAAGAGCTCATCGGCAATCCCGACATAGTAGGCAGACTCGGTGTTGAAATCACCGCCGATGATAACGTGGGAGTAGATCTCGCTTACGCTCTTAACCACTGAGTCTACCTGGGCGATCCTCTCGGGCAGAGCCAGCCATAGCATCTCGGTATGAACGCTGTAAGTCAGGATCTCATAGTCACCGATGGCTATGGTGGCGATCGCGGCTACTCTGCGGTTTTTCCTGACCGGGTCCTGGTGAGGCAAGAGCAGCTTCCAACTGTCGGTTACGGGCCACCTTGTGAGTATTGCGTTCCCGAACTCCTTATCGTGCTTTGCATGAATGGCAGCGGGGAAATAGACGTAATTATAGTCGAGTTCCTCCGCGATCTTGTCGGTGCCTTCCGAGTCCATCTCCTGGAGCAGGATAATGTCGGCGCCGCAGAGCTCGGGGACCCGGGTCAATTCGAGGACTGCCCGGTCGATCTCCTTGCCGTGCCTTATGTTGTAGGAGACCACCTTGATTGAACCCGTGAACTCGGGGTCTATCTCGCAGTAATGGCCCTGGTAGCGGGGCCCTTCCGGGTCTGTATAGACCTTTTTCTGCGAACACGCCCAAGTCAAGCAGATGGACAGCAGGAACAGCAAATATATGATCTTCTTCATTTGTTCACCATATCAGTCCTTGTAATAGAATCTCTATGATTGCCTCCATCATGTCAACGAGCTAAGGGGTCAAGCCGATGCAACGGTCGGAAAAGGGGACAGCGCCCTATTTCTGAGGAATAGGGCGCTGTCCCCTCCTTCTGCTTGACAGAAGATTGCAGGAGATTCATAGTATGAGGAAATCATAATTCGTAATACTGGAGATGAACATGTCCGATTTGTCGAGATTCAGCGTATCCATAGACGAGAGCCTCCTGCGGAAGTTCGATGCCCAGATAGAATCCCAGGGGTATCCAACGCGGTCGAAGGCCATCACCGACCTTGTGCGTGAGAGCCTTGTCCATGAGGAGTGGAAGGCAGGAGATGAAGTTGCAGCTGCTATCATCCTGGTCTATGACCACAACAGGCGGGATCTGTCCAGGCGCCTGACCCACATTCAGCACGACCATTACGAGCTGATCATCTCATCTCAGCATGTTCACCTGGATCATGACAACTGCCTGGAGATCATTGTAGTGAGGGGCGACCCTGAAGATGTTGAAAGGTTGGCGCATAAGCTCAAGACCGCCAAGGGGGTCAAGTACGCCTCGCTGGCCGCGGCCTCGACCGGGCGCAACCTGTGATCTGGATAAACGCGCGTTGCTGCATTGCTTCGGCCATCCGAGGCTGGAAGAATTGGCAATTGAATGAAGGGGGAACAAATGCAGACTCTGAAGCTGCGGGGATTGGTTGTGGTGCTTCTCGAGTGTGCAATCCTGATGGTGGTTGGGGTGGTGGAGGGGAAGGAGCGCATCGCGGTCAGAATCGACACGGTTGAAGTGGTGGCCACCCCGATAATATCCGGGGAAGACGTGACCCTCTACGGAGGGACTACCACAGCCGTGGGATGGCAACAGATAGAAGATCTTAACGCACATGATCTGCCCTCCGCCCTGAGACTGCTTCCGGGTGTGACCATATCGCGGTATAACCTCCTGGGTTCTTATGGGGGAGGCGATGGTGGATCTGTCTATATCCGCGGGCAGGGCGCAGGGCGGCCCGGCAGCGAGATCAAGGTCTATGTGGACGGGGCGCCGCGCGAAGTGGGAGTATGGTCTCACCCTGTCATGGATATTGTTCAAACCGACTACGCCTCAAGCATCGAGGTATACAAGAGCCCGCAGCCCTACAATTACCCGGGCACCTTCGGCACTGTTGATATGACCACATTTCAGCGCAGCCACCCTGGATACGAAACCTCCTGCAACCTCACTTTCGGGGAGTACAGCACGGGTGGGGGAGTGATCCGGCACGGCGGCAAGATCCAGGTCTTCGATTACTATCTCGGGATAAACTACAGGGAATCCGACGGTCACCGCCCGCACGCCGACGGCAAGATCGAGTCGCAGTTTCTCCGGCTGGGCCTGGACGCCTCCGGCAGTGTCCATGCAGGCTATGTTCTGCAGCATACGGACAACTGGAGCCGCGACCCCGGGCGAATTGATGAGCCCACTCCGGAAAAGGACAAATTCGCCACAGAGACCCTTACGCACAACATAAGGCTTGACCATGACGGCGACCATCTCAACGGGTATGCCGTCCTTTACTACGAGGATGGCCAAATCCGCTGGGAGAAAGATCATCTTAGCGGCCCCGACAGCCCGGCGGGAGATTCGGACACGGACTGGAATAACTACGGCTTCCGGGGATCAGAGGACATGACCTGGGGTGAGTTCGGTCT
>JAUVJV010000364.1 GCA_030592245.1 Candidatus Eiseniibacteriota bacterium | reverse complement strand
CTCGTCTGCACCTTCCTCGAATTCTCAACGGCGGCAGGCGGGGGACTCGTTGATGAGGCCGGGGCTCTCACGCTGGACAGGCCTGAGAACATAGCGGCCTTGAGCTTCATGAGAGACCTCATTGCCACATTTGAGATTTCCCCGCCAAATACCTATACCGAGATGAAGGAGGAAGAGGTAAGAAGCACCTTCCAGAGCGGTAATGCGCTCTTTGAGCGCAACTGGCCTTATGCCTGGGGCCTGCACCAGGAGGACGGATCGGCAGTCAAAGGCCTTGTGGGTATCTCGCTGCTTCCGGCTTTCTCAGGTGGCAGGCATGCGGCGACCCTGGGCGGCTGGCACATAGGGATTTCCAGGTCAAGCGACAACAAGGAGGCCGCCTGGCAGCTCGTCAAGTATATCGTCTCCCGGGACGTGCAGCTGGGGTTCGCCCTCAACCTGGGCTGGAACCCGGCCAGACAGGACATCTATGACGCGCCGGAGATCGTCGAGTACGTGCCCCACCTTGTGCAGCTCAGGGACATTTTTGATTCGGCGGCGGCCAGGCCCAATGTGCCCTACTACAGCCTTCTCTCCAGGGAGCTTCAACAGCGGGTCAACGCGGCCCTCGCAGGTACCGCCACGCCGGCAGAAGCGCTCAAGACCGCGCAGCAGGAAGGCAACGACATAGTTGACCGCTACAAGCAATGAGAACGGAGTCTTGAAAAGACCCAGGCCACGTAGCGGAAGCCGTGAGGAAGTGGACTTGAGAAAACCACTCACCTTCACTGGAAGCCATAAGGAGGGGCGCACCGCTTTCCTCTTCGTGCTTCCGCTTGTGGCTGTGATTGTGCTCTTCATCGTCATTCCGGTGCTGGGCACGTTCTGGACCGGCTTGTTCCGGGACGTGACGTATCTCCCCACCAAGTTCGCGTACTTGTCAAATTACAGGCGGCTCCTGACGGACTCAGACTTCTGGCGTTCGTTTCGTTTTACCATGCTGTTCGTTGCCACCGCGATCCCGCTCGAGATGGCGCTCGGGATGGTCTTTGCCCTTATACTGAACGAGCGCTTGAGGATGAGGAGCGCCCTCCGGGCTACCGTCCTGATCCCGTGGGCCGTACCAACGATAGTCGCAGCGCGTACCTGGGAGCTCATCTACAACTACGGTTATGGCCTCGCCAATTACCTGATCGCACTGCTCGGGCTTTCCGATACCCCGGTCAACTGGCTCGGGAGCCCGGTAAGTGCCTTCTTTGCGCTCATCCTGGCTGATGTCTGGAAGACTACTCCCTTTGTTGCCATTATCTTGCTGGCCGGTCTTCAGACTATACCTGAGGAGATATACGAGCAGGCCCGGGTGGACGGGACCAACTTCCTTCAGCGCTTCTTCAGGCTCACCCTGCCCATGCTGAAACCCGTGATCGCCGTGGCCCTGATATTCAGGAGCATCGATACCATCCGGATCCTCGATCTCATTTACGTGGTCACCGACGGCGGCCCCGGGGGTTCGACCACATCGCTATCGCTCTACGGGTACAAGTACTTCAACGAGGGTGATTTCGGGTATGGCTCAGCCATCGCGGTGGTGGTCTTTGCGATCGCCTTCTTGCTGTCGGTCTCATATCTCAAGGTCGGGGGCTTCGGGAGGGCGATGGAATGAACGAGGCTAGAGTGAAGAAGGGTCTGCTGGCTCTGGGCATATGCTTCATGCTCACCTTCTGTCTGACGCCCTTCGTGTGGATGATCGTTATCTCCTTCGGCCGGAACCCCGACTTCCTGAGCGGGGGAGTGGAGTTTGCGGCGACCCTGGGGAATTATGTTGACGTACTCACGGTCAAGTCGCTCCACTTTCTTGAGTACCTGAGGAACAGTCTCGTGGTGAGCGCCGTCGTGGCGGTCGTCTGTGCCATGGTGGCGGCGCTCGGGGCCTATGCGGTTTCCAGGATCGAGTTCCGCGGCCGCATGGCTCTCTCACTTGCGGTGCTCGCCTTTTCCATGTTTCCGCAGATCAGCCTGATAGGTTATCTGTACAAGTTCATGAGGTCCTTCGGGCTGATCAACACTTACCTTGCCCTGGTGTTTCCATACATAGCCTGGACCATCCCCCTGGGCTTCTGGATCATGCTGAGCTATATGCTCCGGATACCGAAGGCCTTCGATGATGCGGCCCGCGCCGATGGGGCGGGGCGGTTCATGATCTTCCGGAAGATAGTCCTCCCCATTGCGGCGCCGGGAATGTTCTCGGCCATGCTCCTGGTTTTCATCGCCGCCTTCAACGAGTTCCTGTTCGCGCTGATGCTCACGACCGACCAGAGTGCCAGGACCATTCCGGTCGGGATCGCGCTCTTCGAGGGATTGCACGGCGAGATTCCCTGGGGCTATATAATGGCGGCATCCACGGTCGCCAGCATCCCCCTGGTAATCCTGGCCGTGGCTTTCCAGAGGTACGTTATTCAGGACGTGACCAGGGGCGCCATCAAGGGCTGAGGAGGTACATCCTGCTTTATTACGGCTACGTGCTTGCGAGAATCGCGGCGAGGCTTCTGCCGCTCAAGGCATCTTACTGGATTGCGGACCGGGTTGCGGATCTCTGGTATGCGGCGAGCCCGGCCACGGTCCAGAACCTGAGGCACAATCTCGGGCTGGTCCCGGGAGTTCCCGGGGACGGTGTCGTGCTGGGCCGACTCTCCCGCCGGATCATGCGAAACTTCGCCCGCATGGTAACGGAGTTTCTATATTTCCCGAGACTCAATCTCGATAATATCTCCCAGCTTGTCGATATCGAGAGCTTCCAGAAGCTCATTCCCGCGGTCGGCGATGATAGCGTCATATTGTTGACGGGCCACATCGGGAACTGGGAGCTCGGGGTCGCCATGGCCTCTATGCTTGGCCTCGAGCTCTACGTCGTGGTCTACGATCACCCCGACCAGAGGGTGGCCCGGCTCTTTAGAGAGAGGAGGGAGGAAAAGGGCCTTAAGGTGATGTCGGTGAGGGAGGCCGCAAGAAAGGTCCCGGCGGTGCTCTCGGTCTCCTCGGTGGGAATAGTGGGCGACCGGGACTTCACGGGCCGGGGAATGGAGGCAACCTACTTCGGGGTCCCGGTGATCGTGCCCGGCGCCTATGCCGGCCTCGCCCTTACGCACAAGAAGCGCATCATTCCGGGCTTCTGTCTCAGGCAGGCGGATGGAAAATACCGGCTGATCCTGGAGGATCCGCCCGCTATCCAAGTGGGGGAGGGGACCGGCCCGGAGGAGATCGTCGAGGCATGTCTTAAGATCTTTGAGAAAAGTGTGGAGAAATACCCCGATCAATGGTATTTTTTCGAGAGGCTTGGCTCACGTCGTGG
>JAUVJV010000357.1 GCA_030592245.1 Candidatus Eiseniibacteriota bacterium | reverse complement strand
GTTGAAACCAGTGCAAAAAGCAGGATGGATATGATAACAATAACCTGTCTCATCATTCTGACCTCCCGTGCCAGTAAAGCCTACACTACCAATTACCGCTATCACTCTTCGCCGATGACGGAAGCACGCCACCGGATGAGCACCTCCCTTCATTAATAGATTTCCACCTAACCAGGTGGTTCGGACAAAGATGCATTTCGTGAAATATCAATGGGGGGGTTAAGGAACAGCTACCCCGGTGTTTGGCGAGCTATGCTGATCATCTCTGAACTCTGCAGACTCCAACTCGTATCACATGTAAAGAATATTACACTTATGGCCGAAGTGTCAATGAGAATCTCGACTTTTCATGCACAGAAGTAGAGTATTGGCGCGCTTGCGGCGAATATTGAGGCCGGGCTTGCCCGGGCACCCCTGAACCGTCCCGCCCCCCCCTACCAGACCAGCACCATCCGGGTCACCCGTGTGCCGTCGGCGGTCACAAGGCGACAGAAGTAAGTACCGGGCGCCACCTGCTTACCGGCCGCATCCTTTCCGCTCCAGGTGATCCCGCCGCCTCCTTCCGCGACCTCCTCGTCCATGAGGCAGACGATGCGCTGGCCCATCGCATTATAGATCTCTATCCTGGCATGCTGCGCCCGCGGCAGCACGTAACGGATGGTGGTCGAGGGACTGAATGGATTGGGCACGTTCTGCTCAAGCATCAGCTTCGGCCCCTCACTGACGGGGCCTATCCCCGCATGGGGCATTTCCTGGCCTTCATTGAGAATCCAGTTGTCGGGATCCAGGTCCACGGCAATTGGCTCATCTGGAACACTGAGTAAGAATTCCTCGGAGATCTCATCAACCCAGAGCACGACGGTCGTATCACCTGAGGCCGTGGTGATCTTAAAGTCCACGGGCATGGTGTATATGGGACCATTGGTCTGGACCTGGTTTACCACGAGACTCAAGTCGTATCCGCCGGCGACACTGTCGGCCAGCCAGGAATGCTCGTATACGGGCCAGCCCTTATCATAGATCCACTCCGCAAAGAAGTAGTCCAGATCCAGGCCGCTCACGGTTTCCATGGCTTCCTGGAACTCGGGCGTGACGGCGTATTCATACTCGTGAGCCGCCCGGTAGGCCGCAAGCCCGGCGTAGAAGAGCGAATCCCCCACTATGTGCCTCAGCATATGGAGCACGCATGCCCCCTTCTCATACGAGGTCGTTCCCCAGAGGTAGTTGGGGTCATAGATGGGGAAGTTCTCGCCGCTTGAAAGAACCGGGTTCATGATGCTGGACTCGATGTAATCGTGATAGGCCGTCATGCCATAGGCATGCTCCTGGAAGATAGCCTCGGAGAAGGTCGCGAAGCCCTCGCTCAGCCAGATATCCCGCCAGTCGCCCACCGATACGCAGTCTCCCCACCACATATGACCCATCTCGTGGGCAAGGAGCCAGTCATAATTATGGTTGGGGTTGATGAGGCCCGTGACATGGGTGACACAGGTCTGGTGCTCCATATCACCCTTGGCCTCGGCCACAAATCCGAAGCGCTCGAAGGGATAGGGGCCATAACGTTCGATATAGCCCTCCATCATGATCGGGCAGTTCTCGAAGTGGATCACGGCATCCTCCGCAGTAACCGGGAAGACCCAATGGCTCATCCAGGGATAGGTGGAGTCCGGGATCTCGGTGAACCTTCCGGCATTTACGGTCATGCAATGCGGGGCGATCTGGTAGTTCATCTCATAGTCATAGTGTGCGGTGCCGGCGACAGAGTCGATATGGCTACTCACCCGTTGGCCGTTGCAGATCACCTTCTTGCCGATGCCCGGTACGGTGATGTGGTACTCGGCCGTGGCCTTGTCACACGGCCAGTCCCAGCACGGGAACCAGAACCTGCCCATGGAGGGAGGATCAGCCACAAGGCCGACACCCATATGGAACGCGTGGGTGGGCACCCCTTCGAAGTAGAAGCCTCCGAAACCGCCGGGGCCTTCATTGCCCGGTGTACCGTGGTAATAGACCTGGACCTCGAAGGTATCGCCGACGGCATAGGCCTGGCCCAGGGTGACTGAAAGCACGGGGTCATTGTGAACAAAGGCCAAAGGTCCGCTCGAGCCGAAGACCGAGTCCACCGAGAGGATCGTGAAATCCAGGTCCATGGTCGAAAGGCCGGCTTCGGCGCTTAAGGACCGGACCCGGGTGTTACCGTCCAGTGTCTCGAGATCGATATTGATGAAGAGCGTGATATCATAGTGAAGCACGTCATAGGAATGGGGACAGTTATCGGTCAGGCTGTCGGCGAACATGGGCCGGTATTTCAGGGACCCGACTGCCTTGAGCCACTCCCTTGTACCCACTTCGAATTGCCGCGGATCGGGGAAATCCTCAAGAGTAAGCGCCCTCAAGGCGGGAGCTGTGATCATGAGTATGACTGATAGCGCAACCATGCCGAGAGTTATACGCCTCATCGCCGGATACCTCCATTGTTGGCGGCTTTGATATGATGCAGTTCCACTCATATATCATACCACAGATGGGGCTGCGGTTCAATGCTGACGAGGCGCATATAGTTACAACATAGAAATGTCACCTTGTCCTAAGGCCTCCTCTGTGCAAAGAGAGAGATGGGTGTATCCTCAATTCAGGAGTTCAAGCAGTTGAATGGGGAGCCCGGGACCGGGGAGGCCAGGACCGGGGTGGCCAGGACCGGGATATGCGACGCGCCCGGGGATTGCGGTTGCAACAGGGAGCCTGGAGGCTTAGGCTCGTAGTAGACTTATATTAAGGCTGCGCGAAGGCAAGGAGGGCCGTACGATGCCAGGAAAACCGAAGCATGTGCTCGCGATAATGGGAAGCCCCAGGAAGGGCGGCAATACCGATGTCATGGTGGATGAGATTCTCGCAGGGGCGAGAGAGGCCGGGGCAACCACCGAGAAGGTGATGATCACCGATAACGAGATTCAGCCGTGTAAGGCCTGCGCGGCCTGCCGCACCACGGGTGAGTGCATCCAGAAAGACGACATGAAAGAGATGCTCGAGAAACTCAAGGACAGCCATGTCTGGGTAATCGGCACCCCGGTTTACTGGTGGGGACCGACGGCGCAGCTTAAGGCTTTTCTCGACAGGTTTTATGCCAAGGCCGATCCTGAGGGAACCAGGGAGTACTTCGCGGGGCACCGCGCAGTGCTTGCGGTCCCGATGGGCGATCCCAATCCCCAGACGGCCCGCCACCTGGTGGGGATGTTCCAGGATGCCCTTGCCTTTGTGAAGGGAGAGCTCTTCGCATCGGTGCTGGCTCCCGGAGCCTATGAGATGGGTGATGTGAAGAAGATGGAGGATGTGCTCAAGCATGCGCGC
>JAUVJV010000411.1 GCA_030592245.1 Candidatus Eiseniibacteriota bacterium | reverse complement strand
TCGACTTCGACAACCGGCCGAGAAAGCGCCGGGTGGTAGTCCAGGTAATTGGAGAGTGACAGACTTGGAGCCCCCCGTTAAGCCCATCGAATGGCTTGGCGACAGGATCAGGATCATCGACCAGCGGTGTCTTCCGCTCAAGGAATGCGATCTGACCCTAGAGACCGCAGCTGATGTGGCCGGGGCCATCAAGGGCATGGCCTTAAGGGGCGCCCCTCTTATAGGAATAGCCGCTGCGATGGCCGTTGCCGTCGAGGCCCGCCACTGGACGTCCTCGACCTGGGACGAGTTCGAGGCCCGTCTTCTCGCGGCGATCGAGATGCTCTCAGCCACCAGGCCTACGGCCGGCAATCTCTTCTGGGCGCTGGATAGGTCCAGGAAGGTGCTTGAGAGCCATAAGCCGGGAGGCTCACCCGAGGCGGCCTCTTCGGCTCTTATCGCGGATGCCATCGCCATATACTCTGAAGACCTCGAGACGGGTCTCCGGATGGGCCGGATCGGAGTAGATCTCATACGGGAGGGCAGCACGCTGCTCACTCACTGCAATGCCGGCGGGCTGGCCACATCGGGCTTCGGCACTGCCCTGGCCCCGATGTATGTGGCCCACCAGAGAGGCATGAACTTCAAGGTCTACGCCGACGAGACCCGGCCGCTCCTGCAGGGAGCCAGGCTCACGGCCTGGGAGCTTAAGAGGGCGGGTATCGATGTCACTGTGATCTGCGACTCTGCATGCCACCTCATGATGTCCCGGGGAGCGGTGGATATGGTCTTTGTCGGGTCGGACAGGATCACCTCAAGCGGCGATTTCGCCAATAAGATCGGGACCTACGGGGTCGCCATCTCTGCCAGGGCCGCGGGCGTTCCCTTCTATGTGGTCGCCCCCGTGTCCACCATCGACTTTGATCTTGAGAAGGGCGAAGACATACCCATAGAGGAGCGGGATTCTGCGGAGGTCACTGAGATCTCAGGCGTTAAGGTCACTCCCCGGGGGGTTCCGGCCTATAATCCGGCCTTTGATGTGACACCCGCGGAGCTGGTATCCGGCATCATCACCGAGAAGGGCCTCATCAGGCCCCCTTACCCTGAGAACCTCGCCGGGATCAGACCCTGAGAGGCATAAATGCGTTGACACCGCTGCATATCGGTGTTACATTGATCAAAAGCTCCTCGCTTTGTAGCTTGGGGCTCATAGAGCTTGGGAGGAAGTAGATGGTACAGAGTATCGTTGAGAAGAAGTGGTATGTCGTCGATGCTAATGGGAAGGTGCTGGGCCGGCTTGCCACGCGGGTTGCCAGCATCCTTAAGGGCAAGCACAAGCCCCAGTATATGCCGCACATGGACATCGGAGACTACATAGTCGTAATCAATGCGGCCGGTATTGTGCTCACCGGGAACAAGATCAAGCAGAAGGAACTCCTTCGTTACAGTGGCTATCCCGGCGGGCTGAAGCGCATTCCGTATGAGAAGCTGATGAAGGAAAAACCCGAGCTGGTGGTGGAGAAAGCCATTAGGGGAATGCTCCCTCACACCAAACTCGGCAGGAAGATGGTAAAGAAGCTGAAGGTGTATCCCGGGCCGGAGCATCCACACGAAGCCCAGAAGCCCGAACCCTTGAATCTCGACTGACGGGAGGAGGTGAGTTGTTGAAGAATCTCAGTCACGCGACCGGCAGGAGGAAAGAGGCAGTCGCCCGGGTCTCGATTGTGGAGGGCGAGGGCCGGAAGACCGTGAACGGTCAGTCTTTCAAGGACTACTTCCAGAGGGAAACGGCGATCATCCATGCCGAAGAACCCCTGAAGGTGTATCCGACTGCGGACGCGATCGACGTCGTTGCCAGTGTAAATGGCGGCGGGAAGATCGGCCAGGCTGGCGCTGTGCGGCTCGGAATAGCGCGAGCGCTTGCGATCCTGGACCCGGCCCTGCATAAGCCCATGAGGGATGCCGGATTTCTATCCCGAGACCCGCGGATGAAAGAGCGGAAGAAGTACGGTCAGCCTGGAGCCCGGAAGCGATTCCAGTTCTCCAAGAGATAGAAAACGAATCCACACGTCTCCTGATTCCCTTCTGGGTCTGAGCCTGCGGGCTCAGGGGAAGGGGAGTGGAAGGAGGCGGACGACTAACCCAAACAGTGAGGTTGCAGTATGACACTCAAAGATGTATCCATGAAAAGCCTGCTCGAAGCAGGCGTTCATTTTGGGCACCAGAAACGCAGATGGAATCCCAAAATGAAGAAGTTCATCTTCGTCGAGCGGAGCGGCATCTATATAATCGACCTCCAGAAGACGCTGGAAGCCCTTTCCAGAGCGTCGGATGCCATCGCCGCCTGCGCCAAGGAAGGCGGCATGATACTCTTCGTCGGCACCAAGAAGCAGGCGAAGGATGTCATCAAGGAAGAAGCAAGGCGATGCGATATGCCGTTCGTGACCGAGAGATGGCTCGGCGGGATGCTCACCAACTATAAAACAATCAGGAACAATGTCAGGCGCCTCGAGGAGCTGGAAGCGATGGTGGCGGATGGGAGGATGGCCTCGCTGTCGAAGAAGGAGGCCTCCGGTCTTACGAAGCAGAGGCTGAAGCTCGAGAGGGCGCTCGACGGGATCCGTAAAATGGAAGTTCTGCCCAAGATGGTCTTTGTGGTGGATACCCGGAAAGAAAAGATCGCGGTCGCCGAGGCCCTCAGGCTCGGGATACCGATCGTGGGAATCGTCGACACCAACTGTGATCCCGATCCGATCGTCTACCCGGTTCCCGGAAACGACGATGCCATAAGGTCGATCAAGCTGTTTGCGCGGGCGGTCTCAAATGCGGTGATAGAGGCCAAGGGCCTCTCCACCGAGGGTAAGTTCGCTGCCGGCGACGAGACTCAGGAGCAAACCGAAGTGAAGGCCGAGGC
>JAUVJV010000015.1 GCA_030592245.1 Candidatus Eiseniibacteriota bacterium | reverse complement strand
GGGACTACCCGGTATGTCGCGGTGAAGCCCGGGAACGACTAGCAGTGTCCGGATTCCCGGCGAGGATGTGGGGTGAGGATGATGATAGGAAGCGAGAGAGGGTTCGTGGAAGAAGAAAAATCACTCGCGCTGTATCTCAGGGAGATAAGCGACGAGCCGCTTTTGAAGCCGGAGCAGGAAGCCGACCTGGCCAGGCGCATCAGGGACGGGCAGCATGAAGCGCTGGAGCACCTGGTAAAGGCCAATCTCCGGTTTGTAGTGAGCGTGGCGCGCCAGTACAGAAACAGAGGACTGAGCCTGAGCGATCTGATCAGCGAAGGGAATGCCGGCCTTGTGAGGGCCGCCAAGACCTTCGATGAGAAGAAGGGTTGCAAGTTCATATCGTATGCAATCTGGTGGATCAGGCAGCGTATATTGCAGGCAATCGCCGAGCAGTCGAGAATCGTGAGGCTCCCCTTGAATCGTGCGGGGACCCTGAGCCGGATCGGCAAGACCTCGGGTGAGCTGGGCCATGAACTCGGCCGGGAGCCCACCGCGTGGGAGATCGCCGATCACCTTGACCTGACCGAGAAGGAGGTAACGGACACCCTTAAGGTCTCCATACCTCATCTCTCGATCGATGCCCCGACCTCGGATGACGACGACGGATCGCTCCGGGAGGTCATCCCGGATAAGGATGCTCCTTCGCCGGACTCCGACGTTATCTCCAGGTCGCTCCAGGAAGATGTGGCCGAGGCCCTCGAGTCCTTGAACGACCGTGAGGCCAAGATCCTGACGCTGTATTTCGGGATCGGGCGTGAGGAAGCCCTTACGCTGGAGGAGATTGGCCGGATCCTGGGGCTTACCAGAGAGCGGGTCAGGCAGATCAAGGAAAAGGCTATCAAGAAGCTCAGGCATGCTTCGCGGAGCTCGTACTTACAGGCCTATCTTAACTGATTCGGGATTCTTCTTGACAGGGAGTGCCGGGTCTGTTAATTTCCCACGCTGTATAGACGGGATACGTGTGCTAGGGGCGTAGTGTGGCATCGGAAAAGATTACTCTTATCGTTATGCATTCACCTAAGTCTGCACCTAAAAGTATATCCATAAGCAGGCGGCTCGTCATCGGGCTGCTCTGCGTGACTGCGGGCCTTATCTGCATGTCCATCGTGCTGGGCCTGAGGAGCTATACCGGGGTGGTCAAGACCGCCCGCTTGGGCCATCTCGAGAAGGAGAACGAGGCCCTAAGGACCGAGATCACCCAGCTCAGCGGCAAGGTGGCCCGGTGCGAGCGGGAAATGTCCAAGCATGCCGATTTCGAGGAGCGGATGCGGATCCTGGCGGACCTCGAACCCATGGATGAGGATGTCTGGAAGGTGGGTATCGGTGGCCCCGCGCTCGGAGGGCCCGACAGGCTGAGCCAGCCCGTTTCAGGCACTCTTACCTCCATGAATGAGGATGTTGACCGGCTCTTAAGGCAGATCAGGCTCCAGCGGGACTCTTTTGACGAGATCCTCGGCCGGCTCAAGGAGCGCTCGGAGGAGCTCAAGTATGTGCCCTCGATCCGGCCAGTGGACGTGGGTTTCATAAGCAGCTATTTCGGCAAGCGGAAGGACCCGTTCACGGGTAGATACACCCGGCATGAGGGCGTGGACTTCTCAGCCCGCCGCGGGTCCCCCATCTATGCGACGGCCAATGGAACCGTGGTCAGCGCCAAGTATGAGCGTGGCTATGGCTACACCGTCAAGATTGACCACGGCAATGGGATCATGACCAAGTACGCCCATAACGATAAAATGCTGGTCAAGAAGGGTAACGCCGTGGAGCGCGGCCAGGTGATCGCCCATCTCGGCAACTCGGGGCGTTCGACCGCGCCCCATGTTCACTATGAAGTCCAGGTTAACGGCGTACCCCAGAATCCCCTGAAGTACATGCTTCCCTCCGATTAGGTCGTCGACTGGCACCTGACCCCAACTTGTTGAATTTGAGATTCTGCTGATGTACAATGCTCCCACTATGAAAGGTTATGCGCTTGAGAAGATAAGGGATGAGGCCCGGGGCATTGTGGTTGCCATTCTGGGTCAAGAGGCGGCGGAGCACATCCGGGTGGAGTTACCGCCGCCGGGTATCGGGGCTGATCTGGCCATTCCTCTCTTTCCGCTCGCAAAGGTCTTAAGGCGTAATCCCAATGAGATGGCATCCGAGGTGGCAGAGAAGGTGGACCCGTCCGGGTCCTACTTCGATCAGATCTCTGCGGCAAAAGGGTTCGTCAATTTCCACTTCGACTGGAAGCAGTGCAATAAGCTCTTCTTCGATGACTTTCTTGCGGCCGGAGACGCTTACGGCAGCGCCGGGATCGGGAGCGGCAAGACCGTTGTCATTGATTACTCGGCACCCAATATAGCCAAACCCTTCTCGGTGGGGCATTTGCGCTCCACCGTGATCGGCCAGGCTCTCTATAATATCCTCATCTTCCTGGGTTATACCGTGATCGGTGACAATCACATCGGAGACTGGGGCACGCAGTTCGGGAAGATCCTTGCGGCCTATGATCGCTGGGGGGATGAAAAGGCGCTGGAGGAGTCGCCCACGAGGGCGCTGCTCGATCTCTATGTGAGATTTCACGAGGACGCGGCGGCCGATCCATCGCTTGAGGTGGCTGCCCGGGAGTGGTTCGCGAAGCTCGAGGCCGGGGACGACAAAGCGACCCAGCTCTGGAGCCGGTTCCGTGAGCTCAGCCTGCGTGAGTTCGAGCGCATCTATGATCTCTTAGGGGTCAGTTTCGATCACACCCTGGGAGAGAGCTTCTATAATGAGAGGCTCAAAGACATCGTCCAGCAGGCGTTGGATTCGGGCGTTGCCCAGTGGAGCACCGTGCCGGATAAGGATGAAGAGGGTCGGGTTGCGGGGAAGGGGCGAGCAAGCGGAGAAGGTGGCGCCGACGATGATGGAAGCGCAGGTGGCAAGGGTGGTACTTCTGAAGAGAAGGCGAACGTTGATGCCACCGGCGGCAGGGATAGCGCCAATACCGGTAGCCGCGCCGAGACCGATGGCCGCACCGAGGCCGGTGGCCGCACCGAGGCCGGTGGCCGCACCAATACCGGTAGCTGCGCCGAGGCCGAAGTGGGTGACGATGAGAAGGTTATCCTGATTCCGCTGGCCAAGTACGATATCAGTGCGCCCTTGATCTTACAGAAAAGCGATGGCACCAGCCTCTATGCAACGCGCGAGCTCGCGACCCTCGAGCACAGGGTCGCGGAATGGAAGCCCCACGAGGTACTCTATGTGGTGGGTGCCGAGCAGAGCCTTTATTTTACCCAGTTCTTCAAGGCTATCGAGCTCCTGGGCATCAAGGTGAAGTGCGTGCATGTCCCCTTCGGGATGATAAGGCTGCCCGAGGGCAGGATGAGCACAAGGAAGGGCCGCGTGATTTTCCTCGAGGATTTGCTCTCGGAAGCAATCGAGCGGGCGGGGGAGATCGTCAAGGACCGGGATCTTTCTGATGAAGAAAAGCAGGAGATCGCCCGCCTGGTGGGTGTGGCGGCTGTTAAGTATGCCGACTTATCCCAGGACCGGACCAAGGACATCGTATTCGACTGGAAGAAGATGATGGCCCTCGAGGGTAATAGCGGCCCCTATCTTCAGTATGCATACACTCGTGCCGCATCCATAATGAGGAAATCCGGTGAGGATGACATTGGCGATCTGGAGGATCTCGACCCCTCGGCGCTTACCGAAGATGAAGAAACGGCGCTTCTCCGCGAGATCGCCCGCTTCCCGGAGGTGATCAAGCAGGCCGCCGGCGACTATAAGCCCAACTACATAGCCAACTATCTCTTCTCCTTGAGCCAGGTGTTCAACCGCTTCTATGTAAACTGCGCAGTCTTGAAAGCCGAGACCCCGGTGCTTAAGGACAGCAGGCTGGCCCTGGTCGCCATGACCGCCTACGTGATTCGAAAGGGTCTCAGTCTCCTGGGCATCGATTGTCCCGAGAAGATGTAGATTCCATGGCCGGCAAGCACTACCCGAGCTACCGACGACTTTTCGCTGCCGGCAAGCTCGATGAGCGCATCCAGGCTTCCCGCGAAGCGGCTCGTATCTGTACCATTTGCCCTCGCAAGTGTGGTGTGGACCGTCTGGCGGGTGATGTGGGCTTCTGCCGGGAGGGCCGGTATGCGAGGGTCTCGAGCGCAGGGCCTCACTTCGGGGAGGAGAGCCCGCTGGTCGGGCATCACGGATCGGGCACCATCTTCTTCTCGGGATGCAACCTGGGCTGTTGCTTTTGCCAGAACTACGACATAAGTCACCTGGGACATGGCCGGGAGGTGACCGCCGACGAGCTTGCCGAGATGATGCTCGGCGTAGAGAAGAGCGGCTGCCACAATATCAACCTGGTTACCCCCACCCACTTCGTGCCCCAGATCCTCGAGGCATTGAAGATCGCGATACCCGGAGGCTTGAGCGTCCCCCTGGTCTACAATTGCGGGGGTTATGAATCGGTCTATACGCTCAAGCTGCTCGAGGACGTGGTGGATATCTATATGCCCGACTTCAAGTTCTGGAATGCCGGTGACTCGCGCAGGTATCTCGATGCGCCTGACTATCCCGAGGTATGCCGCTCGGCGCTCAGGGAGATGCACCGGCAGGTCGGGGACCTCTCGGTTCAGAATGGGCTTGCATTGAGGGGCCTCCTTGTGAGACATCTTGTAATGCCAGCTAAAGAGGATCAGACGAAGGCCATAATGGAATTCCTGGCCCGGGAGCTCTCGGCCGATACCTTCGTCAATGTGATGGAACAGTACCGGCCGTGCTATCATGCCGAGCGCTTCCCCGAGATAGATCGCCGCCTCTCCGCCGAGGAGTTCGCGGATGCCCTCAAGATAGCGGAGGAGGCGGGCCTGAACCGGGTCTATCACTGACCCGACGCGGGGGAGGGCTGGCAGGAGCTCCGGCCAGGGACGGCATGGAATTTGGGGACCGGCTCGATACAGCCTAAGAAAGCAAGGATATGATCGGTGGGCTTTCAGGATAAATCTTACCTGCAGATCTTGCTCAGGGCTCTTACCTTCGCCGCGGCTTTCGCCTTAGTCGGCGTTGTACTCATGCGCCTGGGCTTTCCCAGATCCGAGGTCATCACCATAATGGTCGTGGGCGGCATCCTGAGCGCCCTGGTCGTGAAACTCCCCTGGGGTGGTTTCTTATTTCCTGGTGATGCGCTCCTGATCTGTCTGTGTCTTCTCACCGGCATGTACCAGGTGGCCCTGGTCGGGTTCGGTGCCGCCCTCGCATCGGCGAGCATCATCAACCGCTGGAAACGCACAGCCCTTGTTGCGGCTTTGCGAAACGTGCTGGCGGTTCTGGTTGCCGTAGCCGTCTGGCGCGCGATCGCTCCATCGCTGAAACTCATCATGGACGATGGCAGCCGGTCCATCTGGCTGGCGGGAAGCGGAATCTCAGGCTGGATGATGAGCCCGGGCGCGGTACCGGCGATCCTCATCACGTCGCTGGCCTTCATCACGGTTGCCACGGTGGTCGAGAACCTCTTGCGGGCGAACCGGAAGTACCCGTTCGGGGAGGCCTGGCTCTTGAATGCGGGCAGGAACTTCCACCACCTGATTTTCACGGCCGTCTTGGGAGCCCTGGCCGCGGTAGCCTATAAGGATATCGGGATGGCGGCCTTCGTCTTCTTCGCCGTGCCCGTCCTCTTGACGCGCGATGCCTTAAAGCGGAGCCTGGACCTTCGTTCCTCCCGTTTCGAGGCCTTGAAAGCCCTCTCTTCCTCGGTGGATGCCAGGGACAAGTATACCTTCGATCATTCGGGGCGGGTCTCGCGCCTTGCGGGGTTGCTTGCGAGAGAGATGGGATTTGCCGAGACCGTGGTGGAGCTTATCGAGGGCAGTGCCCTGCTTCATGACATAGGAAAGCTCTCCATAGACACCGAGATCCTATCCAAGCCCGGCCCGCTTGACGATGCCGAGCGGGCGGCCATTCAGTGCCACCCGCAGCACAGCGCGGACGTGGTCTCGAGGGTGGGCTTACTCAAGGATTCGACCGACATCGTCCGGCACCATCACGAGCGGCCCGATGGCACGGGCTACCCCGCAAGGCTCAAGGGCCACGAGATACCTGTCGGGGCGCGGATCCTCAATGTGGCCGATGCCTTCGACGCCATGACCTCCGACAGGCCATATCGTAAGAAGAAGACCATCGATGAGGCGGTCAAGGAACTCAGGGGCGGCTCGGGCACCGAGTTCGACGCCGTGGTCGTGGAATACCTCTCCCGCTTCCTCTCCAAGATGACCGAAGAGATAAGAAAGAGCGAAGCAGCTTGAATCTAGTTGCCACGGCGCCCTCCCCGGTGGTACCCTCTACCAAAATCGAATAGGTCCGGCGGTTTGAGCACCTGACAGCCCGTGAAGCGAAGCGGTGTCACCTCGAGCGAGCGGAGCGCTTTTTGCTCGTCTAACTTGTGCAATCAAGCTGAGAGAGGGTGATGCCCATGATGGCATTAGGATGGCTGTTAGGCATGGTCCTGGAATTCTTCCGCGTGGGATGGTTCTGGGACGCGATAGGATGATGTACGGGTGAGGTCAGGTGCTTGCCCGCGGACTTCCTAAATAGAACTCTGGTTCTGCGAAACTCTTGGTAGCAGCCCATGTCCGGGAAAGCGCGAGCAAGCATACTCCGATGAAGAATAAAGCCAACCTATATGCTGTGGCGGTCACGGCAGTCGCCGCAGTTTTTCTTTTCTTAAGCTTTCCCGGGTTCTATTCCACGCTTCAGCAGGACCTGCGTGGCGTCGGGATCTGGTTTATCCTCCTCACGGCCGCAGGCGTCCTGACCTTTGTTGCCTTGAGGGGTGGGGGAGCGGTTGCCGGCACCGCGGTCGTCAATTTCGCCATAATCATAACTTATGGGGGATCGGTGGCGGCCTGGCTCATCGCCGTGGAGATGATCTTCCTTACGCGGGTGCTCCTCAAGTTCTCAACGGTGAGATCGCTCTTTAACATGTCACAGATGGCGATTTCCCTGGCCCTTGCGGGAATGGTTTATGAGGCCGCGGGCGGCCAGCGTCTTGCGGTGGATTCCTGGAACTTGAACCTCACCGTGAGGTCGCTCCTTCCGCTGGCACTCTGCCACCTCACCTACTTCTTCATCAACACGGGCCTGGTAACGGTCTGGACCAGCCTTACCCAGGAGCGCTCGGTCTTAAGGACCTGGAGGGCGGGTTATCTCTGGATGCTGCCCCAGTCTTTTACCGCTCCCCTGGTCGGGGTTGTGATGGCCTTCATCTATGTCCGGCTGTCATTGCTCCTGGTCGTGGTCTTTTTCCTCTGGCTGGTCTACTATGCCAGGTCATCCAAGACCAACCTCGAGCTTCAGGCTTCGCAGAGAGGTACAGTAGCGGCACTGGCTACCACCGTGGATTCGAACACGCCCTTCCTCGAGGGCGAATCCGAGCGGGTGGCTGGTCTTGCTGTGGAGATCGGCCGCCGCATCGGCCTATCGGGCTGGAGAATGCAGGCCCTGGAATACGCGGCCCTGCTTCATGACATCGGTTATCTCTCGATAGGAAAGCGCATCCTGGCCAAGGGTGATTGCCTCTCGGTAGAGGAGTGGAACACGGTGAGACAGCACGCCGAGGTGGGGGCAGGCATAATAGGAAGGGTGGGGGCCTTGAGGCGCGTGAGCCAGATCGTCAAGGCCCACCACGAGCGCCCCGATGGGAGGGGATATCCGGGGGGACTTAAGAAAGACCGGATACCCCGTGAATCCGGGGTCTTGAAGGTGGCCGATGCATTCGTGGCCATGACTACCGACCGGCCCTACAGGAGGGCGATGAGTGCAAGCGATGCGTTGAAGAAGATACGTTCAGGAGCGGGAACCCATTTCGACACCCGGGCAGTCCGGGGCCTCATAGAACTCAACACCTCATCGGCGCTGGAGCAGTATGCTGCGCCTGTGGATAGGGCTGCGTAGCGAATCAATGGCAAAAGCGAAAACAGCAAAGGCGGACGTGGCAAAAGTCAACAATATCTATCTCATCTTCGGAGAGGACGGTTACCTCGTGGAGCAGGGTCTCCGGAGGGTGTTGGGCGTCATACGAAGTGAGATCGCCGGCAATGGTGGTGAAGACCTCGAGGTCGACATCGTTGACTGTAAGGAAGCGGGCATCGCCGGCATGGTGGCGGAGATGGCCACGCCTTCGCTCTTTTCCACCAGCAAGGCCACGGTCCTGAAGCACTTCCGGCTTGAGGGCAAGAGCAAGGTCGCCGACGAACTGGGGCAGTTCCTGGCAGGCGGCGTGCCCCAGGGCCAGTTCGTCATTCTTCTTCCGGACAAGGTGGACAAGCGCCTCAAGGTGGTGAAATCAATTGCCAGGCAGGGCGAGATGATCGAGCTCAACCGGCTGAGCGATGACGGCTTGAGGGACTGGATCGTGGAGCGCTTCACCGAAGAGGGCAAGAGCGCCTCGCGGGATGTTGCCGAAGCCCTGATCGATCTTAAGGGCGATGATCTGCGTACCCTGAATTCGGAAATCGATAAGTCCGTTACCTATGTGGGCGAGGGCCCCAGGGTGACCCCCAAGGACCTAGAAGTGCTCGTTGGCAGGTCCAGAACCGAGCAGGCTTTCGAACTCATAACCAGTATTCTCTCGCAGAATGTGGGTGAAGCCCTCGAGATCTTAAAGGACCTGCTGGACGCCAACCAGTCACCCATCAGCATGATCTACAGGCTCTCATCCGCGGCGAGAGGGCTCGTCATCATGAAGCTCTTCTGCGAAGAAGAAAGTGTGAAGTGGAGTCCCAACTCGAGCTTTCCCCAGTTCCGGGGGGCGGTATTGCCCAAGTATGCCGAGTGGGTGGAAGCTAAGGGAATCGACAGGGGTGATGCTCTCTTGAGGGCCAATCCTTACTTTACTTACTCACGCTTCAAGGACGGGGCGGGCTTGAAGCTTAAGGCTCTCATCGATCTTCTGGATAAGCTCCTCGAGGCCAATGCGCAACTTGTGAGCACGTCGGTCAATGCCACAGTGGTCCTGGAGCGCGTGATAGTGGGTCTCGGCCGGTGACGGTGATGATGGAAGATAAGCGGATAGTCGGAAACACCCGGGTGAGGGAATCCCTCGAGCGGATTGCGGGCTCGCCCCAGCTCGGACACGCATATCTTTTTTTCGGGCCCGAGGGCATTGGAAAGCGCCTGGCCGCCACCTCGTTCGCGAGGACCATAAACTGTAGTTGCGAATCAGGCGCGGGCTCTGGTTCCGACTCTGACTCCGGTTCCAACCCCGACTCCGGTCTGTGTGAGTCCTGCCGGCTGATGGATGCCATGAATCACCCCGAGTTCATGATCCTTCAAGATGTGAACAAGCCGAGGTGGATCGCCCGGAGCCGTATCAGGGAAATAATGGGTGCGGGTGATGGAGGCGGCGACAGTACCGGCAATGGAGAGTGGCTGGACCGGTACACCGACCTGCTTACCGGGCTGCTTGAAAAGGGCTACCTGGAGGAGCCTCTTCCCGACACGGGAATGCCGGTGACGGTGGATGGGATCAATCTCGTGACCGACAAGCTCTTCGGCAGGGGCAGCGTGCCCTCCAAGGAATGCTATACGCCCCAGCCGGTGAGCGATGAGATAAGAAAGTCATTCGACCGCGGTGATCTTTCTGAAGGCGAGTACAACTTCCTGAAGATGTTCTTTGAGTTCCCGCTTTCGGTTGTGCCTTACAGGGGTGCGATCCCCATAGCATATGTTACCACGCGGAAGGCCTGGAAGTTCACGCGGCCCATCCAGCCCTTCCTCTCGGTCAAGACCATGCTGGGCGGAAAGAAGATCGTGGTGATCGATGATGCTCACAAGATGTCCGCCGAAGCCCAGAACTGCATCTTGAAGACTCTCGAGGAACCGCCGCCGGATTCGGTTCTGATCCTGGTGACCTCGGATAAGGGCGCTCTCTTTGAGACCATAGTGTCCCGTTGCCAGGTCGTGACCTTCGGGCGGCTCACCCGGGAGGAGACCGATGAGGCGGTCAAGGGTCTCCTGGGCGGTGAGTGGGAGAACCTGGGACTGATCTCGGCCTTGAGCGAGAATTGCCCCGGGCGGCTCTTAGAGCTTGCCCTTGAGAACATCGATGAGAGGCTCGAGAACGTAAAGGAGTTTTTCTCCGGAGTGGCCGATGGAGGGCTGGCCGGGAGCTTTCGTCTCTCGGGCGCCGTCATGGAGCGGGCGGGCCGTCACCGCAGGAAACAGCGGCAGACCGTGACCGAGGCCCATGAGCTCGTGGGCTTCTGGATCGCCCAGGTGCTCCGCGTGGACTCAGGGATGAGTGATACCACCGGTATGCCGGAGTACGGTGAGGCGCTCAAGCATCATGCGACAAGCTTTGAGCGGGGTGCGCTCCTTAGAGCGTCAGAGCACCTTGAGCGAAGCTTCGATCTCGTCCGCTGGAACGTGGACATGCGGCTGCTCCTGGACACCACGCTTCTCCGCATCGCGAGAACCCTGAGAAGGTAGTCTTATGGTGCAATGTCCCGTTGCGCATCCATTCGCGTGAAGAACAGGGGACAGCGCCTCGGAGGCCCGACCCCCGACAAATAGGGGACCCCGTAAATAGTGTCTGTCCCCTATTTTGAAAGGAGGTGCTCAATCTCATTGGGAGGAATGCGAATCATCCGGTAGACCTGGGCACGGTATCCCTCCGGTGTCGTCGGGTTCAACCACTTCCACACGATCTCTCCCTCCCGATTGACCTCGAACACCTGTCCCTTATCTCCCAGACAAATCAGGGTATTGCCGTTGGGGAGACGTTGGGCCGAGCCCCTGGAGAAGGAGTAGAAGCTGCAGGGAGGGTCGCCTGCATATTCCCATTCGATGGTCCCGGTCACGGGATTCAATTCCAGGATCTTTGTGGATTGTCGCCTCGAACCATTGTCGAAGATGAGGATATTGCCGCTCTCGAGCATCGTTGGGTGATGAGGCCACTCCATTATGCCTTCGCCCCACGCCCAGAGAGGTTCCCCCGTGGTCTCATCCAGGATGGCGATCTGGTTGACATTCCTGAAACAAACGAGTAGATTCCCGGGCTTGAATCTGTTATCGGATGCGCCGAGAGGCGTCTCAGGGATGATGCTGACCGTGTTCATATGAAAGTAATCGTAGACGGTCTCCGCGGCAGCCTGCCCGGTATGGTAGACACGCCTGCTGATGGGCTCGAGGAGACGGTCCTTGCTTCTCTTGGAAATCATGCTGTCGAGGATCGTATCCAGAAACCACCTCTGGTCGAATGTCTCTCTGATCCCGTCCAGGTGTTCAAAGGCCGACCAAGTATCGATCTCCTCTCCGTCGAGTGTCATGTGTAGTATTGATGGGAACTCAACATTGAGGTCGCGGTAGGTCTTCTTCTCACCGACGATCACATAGAGGGTATTATCGGGCGCAAGCACTACATCATGGTGGCACGCGACCGGCTTTGTCCATACCACATCAGAGTTCCAGTTCAGCCTCATCAGACAATTGGGTTTCTTGGCGACTGCAACTATATCTCCCCCCAGCAACATGATGGCGTGGTGCCACCTTGCATTCGGGCGACCGGGGAATGTCCACCGGTGCACGATCTTACCGGTCATATCGAGAAGGAATACGTCGGGACACCTTTCGCAGCAGTACATATTATACCCGGTATGGACCTGCCCGGGCATATGGATCACGACACCCGAGCTTTCGGGATCCACTCTTTCAGAGGTGAGCGACGTGTACGGCAGCGACCTGAGTTTCTCGAGTCTATCCTCCAGGTCCGCGGGGGTTTCATTGTCAGGATTGCCTGCCGGGGCGGCAACAAAGAGAAACAGCGGAAGGAGTGTGGCAACCAAGCCCGCGAGTCGGGATGATCCTCGCGCGACCTTGATATTCACTGTGCCTCCCATCGAAGCAATGCGCTTTTGGTGACCGTGAGACTATCAGCCCCTGCAGACCATGTCAACGGTTGACCCCTCCGGTGAGTTTTGCTTATACTGAGCCGTGGAGGTCTGTACCCGATGAGAGTACCCTATGTTCTGAAGCGCGATATCGGGCTCAAGGTCGTGGCCCTGATTCTTGCGCTCTTTCTCTGGATGAATGTCGCCGAGCGGAGAGAGGTGGTGTTCACGGTCGACCTTCCCCTGAGATACACCAATATGCCGGCCGAGATGACCTTTGCCTCCGAGGTGCCGCGGGAGGCATCGGTCGAGATCCGGGGGCGCAGCAAGTTCCTGCGCTGGAAGCTCAAGGAAGTTTACTTCGCCATCGATCTTTCTCCCGCCGAGGGGGGAATAGTCACCCATATCATTTCCCCGAGTGAGGTCCGCCTGCCGCCGGGGAAGAACCTGGAGATACTGGAAATCCTGGAACCTAAGGGTATCAGGGTGGAGCTCGATAAGCTCGTGACCAGGAAGCTGCCGCCCCGGCTGCTCTTGGAAGGGGAACTGCCCGAGGGACGGGTGATGATCGGCAGGCCCAGGACTGAGCCTGGGGAAATCGTGATCTCGGGGGCGGATAAGATAGTATCGCCACTGGATTCGGTTCCCACTCACCCGGTCGACCGCGACGATCTTGGCAAGCACGGACAGGTGCTTACAAGAGTGGATCTCTCGGGCCTTCTCCATGTCGAGAGCGACGTGGAAGAGGTGATCATAAGCGCTCGCGTGGAGAACATCAAGGACCTGGGCATTCCGTCGGTGCCCATCGAGGCGCCGTCGAGAAGAGGCATGAGAGTCCAGTTTACGCCGGACAGCCTGGATGTCGTGATCTCCGGGGCCGAATCGCTGGTGGACTCCCTGGACCCGCAGGATCTCAAGATTGTCGTGGATGTCACCGACCTGCCGGATGGCCATCTCGTGTTCAGGCCCGTGGTGAGAGAAGGTGGCCTCTTCTTTGAAGTGAGGCCCGTGGGAGAGGCGGAGAACGAGCAGGTTTTCGAGATAAGAGCAAGCCTCGAAGCTCCCCACGATTTCGAAATGGTTTCGGCCCTGCCCGAAGAAATCAGCTTCGTGAAGCGCTGACCTTGCCTGCCATGAGAATTCTCGGAATAGAAACTTCCTGCGATGAGTCCGCCGCGGCGGTGGTGGAAGACGGGACGCTTGTCTCGAGCATTGTCCTGTCCCAGACCGACCATAGCGAATTCGGAGGCGTGGTCCCTGAGATCGCCTCACGCTGCCACATAAGGGCCATTGTTCCGGTGGTGGAGAGTTGCTTGAAAAGAAGCGGGGCCGGGCTTGAGGCAATCGATGCGGTTGCCGTCACCCTGGGGCCGGGGCTCATTGGCTCCTTGATCGTGGGGGTGGCTTTCGCCAAGGGGCTCTGCCTTTCCCGGGACAAGCCGCTCGTGGGAGTTGACCATATCGAATCCCACATCGCGGCAGTGGGGCTGGAGCATCCCGAAGTGGATGAGCCGATGGTCTGTCTCGTGGTCTCCGGCGGACACACCCACCTGTTCCGCGTGGAACCCTTCCGCGTGGAGCAAGGTTCCTCGCTTGAGCTCCTGGGCTGTACCCGCGACGATGCGGCGGGTGAAGCATATGACAAGGTCGCGAGAATGCTGGGTCTCGCATATCCTGGAGGGCCCGAGGTTGAGCGGGAAGCCGAAAGTGGCGACCCCAGGGCAATCGACTTCCCGCGCCCGGTGAAGCTTAAGGCCTACGAGTTTTCTTTCAGCGGCCTGAAGACCGCGGTCAGGTATTTTATCGAGCGTCACCAGGGTGAGATATCCCCGGGCCTGCGCGCGGACATCGCGGCCAGCTTCCAGGAGGCCGTGACCGACGTGCTCGTTGATAAAACCATCGGCGCGGCGAAGCAGGCCGGGGTGAGGTACGTATCAGCCGTGGGCGGCGTTGCATCCAACTCCTACTTAAGGAAGAAGCTGACTCGGGCGGCGGAAGCCCGGGGGCTTACCGTGCTGCTCCCATCGCCGGAGCTCTGCACCGACAATGCCGCAATCGTTGCCATGAGCGGCCTGCTTCAATTCCGGGCCGGCCGGATCTCCGGTCTGGATGCCTCTCCCTATTCCACTAGGTCC
>JAUVJV010000237.1 GCA_030592245.1 Candidatus Eiseniibacteriota bacterium | reverse complement strand
TGGACCTGCTCCCCCCGGATGTCCACGATAACCACTTCGATGTTATCGCCTATCATTATTCTCTCATTTCGCTTCCGTGTTAGAATGAGCAATTCTGGCCCTCCTGGTCAGGTCGTTCGACTCAGAGCACAAGCCTCCAGTTCGTCAAGAGCTTCTTCGATCCCCTCACAAATCCGGAAATACCGTACAAGGTGTGTTATCTCAAGCGACTTCCTTAGCGTGTGACTGGTCCCGGCCAGGCTCATGGTCCCACCGTGGGAGGAGAGCGTCTTGGCGTTTCCGACGAGCGTACCCAGGCCCGTGCTGTCAATCCTGGTGACACACGAGACATCGACTATGATGTCCTCGGCCCCGTCCGCCATCAGGGATTGAATCGCCTCACCAACAGCGCTGGCAGTGAACACATCGATTCTGCCCGAAATGCTGACGATGGCCGACCGGCCCCTGTGCGACGTAATGATCTTCACGTCTGATCACCCCTCATCCACATCGAATAGACGGTTTCCTAATAGACTTATCGGCATTATCACATTCCTACTGAATCTGGTTTTTCACGCTCGAATACAGCGCGGCGGAATAGATGTCCTCATCGAGAACAGTACGCGTGACCCTCATCACCTCTTCGAGGCTCGTGGCACCCGCCGCCACCTTGTCCAGGCCGTCCTCGAACATGGTCCGGAATCCACTCTTCCTGGCCTCATCCACCAGGTCCTGCGCGTTCGCGTCCTTCACGATCATCCTGCGCAGTTCATCACTGACGACGATCATCTCGTAAAGACCGACTCTCCCCTTGTAACCGGTGCTGGCACACTCGTCACAGCCCACCGCCCTGGGAGGCTTTTCGATCCTCTTGACCTCGCCGGTCCAGGGAACATGGAGTTCCACCGAGTCGCCAGATGCGGTACAGGCCGGACAGACCCTCCTCACCAGCCTCTGGGCCACTATCGCGACCACCGAGGATGCGACCAGGAATGGCTCGATGCCCATATCGATCAACCTGGTGATGCTGGAGACCGCATCATTGGTATGCACGGTTGTGAAGACCAGGTGACCGGTCAGCGCCGCCTGAATGGCAATCTCCGCCGTCTCAACATCCCTGGTCTCACCGACCATGACGATGTCAGGGTCCTGCCTCAAGATTGATCTCAGACCGCTGGCGAAGGTGAAACCCGCCACCGGATTGGTGTGTCCCTGGTTTATGCCCTCGATCTGCGACTCGACAGGATCCTCCAGGGTAACGATGTTTTTCTCATTGTCGTTGATGTGGTTCAAGGCCGCGTAAAGTGTCGTTGTCTTGCCGCTTCCGGTCGGCCCTGTGACCAGCATGATGCCATGGCTCAGGCCGAGTGCCTGAGTGAACCTGTCCAGGACCGCCTCACTCATGCCGAGACTGTCGAGAGCGATTTTCATACCGGTCCTCTCCAGTATCCTCAGCACCACCTTCTCACCGTGGACCGTGGGGAACGTGGACACTCTCAGGTCAATCTTCCTGTCGTTTAAGAGAACAGTGAAGCGTCCGTCCTGCGGGACCCGCCTCTCGGCGATGTTTATCTTCGCGAGGATCTTCAACCGGGAGATCACCGCCGCTTTCATCATGCGGGGAATGACAATCTCCTCATGCAGCACGCCGTCGACACGGTACCGGATGTGCAGGGCCGTCTCCTGCGGTTCCACGTGTATGTCGCTTGCGCCCTTGGCGATGGCACGTTCGATCATCAGGTTGACCAGCTTCACGATGGGAGCTTCCTGGCTCATCCTCTGCTGGTCGTACAGATCCTGAGCTTCGTCGACCTCTTCAATAGTGTCGATTCCGTTTGTGGTAATGCTCTCGATGGCGTCCAGCACGCTGTCCTTCGCGCCATAGTACTGCTCGATGGCCGCGCATATGTCGCGGGGACGCGCAACAACAGCGTCTACCTCACACCCGGTGGCGAAACGTATCTCTTTGAGGGCCTCGGAGTCGGTCGGGTCGGCCATCGCAACCATCAGGACCTTGTCGACTTTGTAGAGTGGCAGCACCCTGAGGTCCCGTGCCATGCACTCCGGCATAATGTTGAGAATGGTGGTGTCCACGACCGCGGTCTCAAGACTTATGTACGGGATCTTGAGCTGTTTGGCCAGCGCCTCGACGATCTGCTCCTCGGTGGCCAAACCCATCTCGATCGCAACCTGGCCTAGCCTCTTGTCTGAGCCCCTCTGCCGTTCCAGTACATCGCGGAGCTTCTCCTGCGGGATTATTCCGGCCTCAACCAGTAAGGTGCCGAGCTTGTTCTTCACTAGATGCTCGTTGAGCATTGTTCCTAGTCCACCTTCAGGGTTGTCCGATTGGCAACGCTCTTTGGAAATGCGAGACATTCGGGGCACTCCTTTCGACCATGCGCGTCGCCTGCCTCGGCCCGGGAGCAGGCTGTCCCATCGTTGAGGAAACACCTCCAGTCGGCATGCGCGTATGCCGCACACCGCTCTCTGATGTCCTCGGGGCAACCTGTTATCTCCCAGCATCTCCCGGCAGTCTCGGGACCCGTCCCGGCCGGAATCTCTCTGGCCGATGACCTCACCAGGGAGGCGGTCTCATCGATCATGTCAAGAAGGCTCGAGAGGCTTTCGCTGATGTTCTTCAGTGATTGCTGTGATCTATCGATGTCCTTATCCAGCCCGGAGGTGATGCCCTCCGGGGGAGCGGTGTTGTGAATGTCGGGAAGTGATCCCGATGGTTGCGCCATTGACTGACCTGCTGCTGCCTCGCGTGTGGCGAAGACCGGAGCGGTCTCCTGCCTCTCCCGTGAAAGGACCTTAAGCACCCTCGCAGTGGCCAGGGTCTCCCCGGCGGCGGCCCACTTCGAGAAGTTGTGCTCCTCGATGTGCCTGGCTATGTCGGCGACCTTGTGCAGCGAGCGGACCACGTGGCTGCTGTCTATTTTGTGTTCGAAAGTCGACGTGGCAATCTGCTTGGCCAGCCCTCGGGACGATTCAAAGGACTCGAACACCTTCTCCAGGACCATGCCGGCGTTCCGGGCCAGGAGTTCGCCCCGCTCCACGCGCTGAAGACTCTTCTTCATGCTGGTAACCACATTGGCAACGTTCTTCTGCACGGCCGTGACCAGATCGCTGATCTCCTTGGTCGAAGAGCTGGTTCTCTCGGCAAGCCCCCGTATTTCCTCCGCCACCACGCCAAAAGCCTTGCCGTGCTCCCCCGACTGTGCCGCAATGATCGCGGCATTAAGGGCAAGCAGGTTGGTCTCGTCCGCAATGTCCCGTATCACCTCGACCATCTTGCCAACCTCCTGGGACCATCTGCCGAGGTCCTCTACGGCGGAGGCGGCTTGCTTGACACTGGATATGATGGCCTCGTTTTCCTTGCCCATCTCGCCCACCACCTTGGTTCCTTCCAGGGCAACGCGGTTGGCGGTTTCGGTTGAGGATTCGAGGTCCCTCCCGTTGCTGGCCATATCCTGGAGGAAGCTGTCGAGCCTCGACATCGAGTAGGTAGTCTCTTCGGTCGAGGTGATGAGATCCTTGGCATTATGGTCTACTTCTCTCAGGACCTCCGCCATCTCTCTCATCGCCGCAGTCACTTCTTCGAGCATCGAGTCCACGGGCTGCGAGTAGTGCGACACAGCGGCTCCGCCATAATCCTCGCCATTGAGTCCCGTGACCGCATCGTGCATGCGCTCACAGATCTTGCCGATGCTCCCCAGGCCGTTGAGGATCTCTCCCCCCGTACGCCTGGAAACATCGCTCACGCGGGAGATTCTGGCGGCCGCCTCATAGCAGACCATTATCGCGCGGTCCGTGCATGCCCCGTCGCGTCCGGCCTCGAGAGGATCCGCCTTATCGTTCCAGGAAGGCTCGGGGAAACCCCAGTCTCTCGATTCACTTGCTTGCAGGAGTTTGCCTGTCCTTAGCCAGAGCCCAAGGCTGAGACTTAAGAGCACGGCCGCTGCCACAGACAGCGCCGTGGGCCAAAGGCCTGAGAGGGCCAGCACCAAACAGCCAAGCGCCGCGGCAAGTGACACCGTCAGCCACATTGCGTACCTATGCCATGTGCGTCTGGACAATTACTCCTCCTCAAACTCCCTCCGGTGGAGTTCTTACAGAGTATCGACACCAAAACGGGGTAGCATTAGCACATAGATGCGCTTCACTTAGGGAAGTGTCTCAGACAGTGGCAGGATGCGTGAGGCTCTCGTTCAAGATTCCACCGGCGTCAAGCAGCGCGACGTCTTTGCCTTCCCAGGTGAATCGGGCGAAGGTGGTTATGAAGCCCGGCCTCTCACCCGGGCCGACCTGCTCCAGCTCGTCCAGGGGGATGTCGAAGTGACCGATGGCAGAGCCGATGGCGACCCCACACCGCTCGGGGGATTCAAGAATCGCCGCACTTCGTGCGACCATACTCTCCCCGCAGCCGTTGGTCTCCGGTGAGAGCAGGCCATGACAGAGTCCGCGTACGAAGAAGAGGCCCAGCCACTGCTCTCCGAGTACGGGGAGCCTCGTGCGGGCCTTAAGGGGCAGGATCTCTTTCAGCAGGCACAGCGGAAGCGCGCGGTATCCACTACCCGAATTGAAGATCAGAACGCCCAGGGTCTTCTCCTTTCCCAGGCTCTCGGGAGGACCCGCTCCTTCAGTCAGGGCTTGCGTTCGCCTGTTCGCTCCTCGCCCGGTACCAGTGGTGCTTGC
>JAUVJV010000104.1 GCA_030592245.1 Candidatus Eiseniibacteriota bacterium | reverse complement strand
GGGAGAGGATGGCCCCACGCATCACGGGGCATATGACCTGAGCTACCTGCGCCAGATACCGAACCTGGTGGTGATGGCGCCCAAGGATGAGAACGAGATGCGGCATATGGTGGCCACGATGGTTGAATACAAGGCCGGCCCCGTGGCCGTCAGGTATCCCCGTGACTATGGGTACGGGGTGAAGATGGATGAGACCCCGGTGCCGCTTGAGATAGGAAAGGCTGAAGTGATATCCAGGGGTGGAGATGTTGCCCTGATCGGTATAGGGTCGATGGTCAACCCGTGCTGCGCGGCGGCTGCCGAGCTCTCGAAGCAGGGCGTGAAGGCCTGGGTAGTGAACTCGCGATTCGCAAAGCCCCTCGATGAGGATCTGCTGTGCGATATCATATCATCGGTCACTCTGGCGGTGACCGTTGAGGAGAACGCCGTGGCCGGTGGTTTCGGAAGCGGCGTATGTGAGATGATGGCTGCCAGGGGGCTGACGGTTCCGTTAAAGATCATTGGATTACCGGACAGGTTCCTGCCGCATGCCCCGAGGCATGATCTCTTGGAGGAGGCAGGCCTTTCCCCTGGGGCGATAGTCAAGGCGGTAAAGGCGAGCTTAAGCAGGGTCAGGTGAGACATGGTAGAAACGATCGGAGTGGTTGCCAACAAACGCAAGCCTGAGATGGAGGATCTCGTCGGCAATGTGATTGTCTGGCTCAAGGCGAAGGGCATAAGGCCGGCGATCTGGGATGACCTTTCCGACTTGCTCGGAGAGGGTGAGTTTGTATCGCTGGAAGTGATGGCCGAGGACAGTGACGTAGTGGTAGCGCTGGGTGGGGACGGCACGCTCTTGAGGGCCGCGAGGGCGGTAGGTGACAGGCGTACCCCGATACTCGGCGTCAATGTCGGCAGCCTGGGCTTCCTCACCGAGGTGACCCTGCCGGAGATGTACGAGGCGCTTGAGGAGATCGTCTCTGACGGGTACAAGTGCCAGGAGCGCATGAACGTCGATGCGGCGGTCTTAAGAGGCGGCGAACAGGTGGCCTCCTACACCGCCCTCAATGACATGGTGATCAACAAGGGCGCGCTCTCGAGAGTGATAGAGCTCAAGACCGCCATCGATTGCAACTACCTTGCCACCTATACCGCCGATGGCCTCATAGTCTCAACCCCGACCGGGTCGACGGCTTATTCGCTCTCCGCGGGCGGCCCGATCGTGAATCCCTTGATGGAAGCTTTGATAGCGACACCGATCTGTCCCCACACCCTGGCCGTAAGGCCCATGATCCTGGCTCCTGATCAGGAGCTCAGCGTTGACCTGTGGGCCGGTTATTCCTGCCACGGCGAACCCGAGGTCACGCTGACGGTTGATGGTCAGGTGGGATTTAACCTCGTCACGGGAGACCGGATCGTATTCAGCAGGTCTGAGCGCAGGACCCGCCTGGTATCGTCCGGTTACAGAACATTCTATGAGGTCCTGAGGCAGAAACTGAAGTGGGGGGATACCCGCAGGAAGTCTTGAACCCTCTGAGAGAAGACCCGTTACCATGCTGATTGAACTTTGCGTTCGCGACTTCGCCATAATCGATGATATCTCGGTCCGGCTCAGTCCCGGTCTCAACGTGCTTACCGGGGAGACGGGGGCGGGCAAGTCCATAATCGTAGGGGCCCTGAGTTTCCTGCTTGGTGATAAAGTCTCCGATGAGGTGATAAGGAAGGGGAACGACACATGCCGGGTCGAGGCCACCTTGAAGATACCTGCTGCCTGGCGCTCAAAAGACCTTGGAGTAGCGGGATGCGCCCTGGCTCCCGGGAGCGAAGTCCGGCTTGCGCGGGAGATGAGGCGGGAAGGCAGGTCGAAGGCCTGGCTGGGTGGAAAGCCCATCTCACTGGCGGTTTTGAGGAAGCTGGGGGACATGCTGGTCGATTTCCACGGTCAGCACGAGCACCAGCTTCTCCTTCAACCCAAGTTCCATATCGATTTCCTCGATGGTTTCGGGCGCCTGTATCCCCTGCGCGATAAGGTGGGGGAGAAGCGCCAGGGCCTGCTCGATGTCTTAAAGAGCATCAACGATCTCGAACAGGAGATCGCCTATATCAAGTCCAAGGAGGACTTCATCAGGTTTGAGATCGACGAGATGGAAAAGCTCAAGTTGAAGGCTAATGAGGATAAGGATCTTGAGGAGGAGATCAGCCTGCTGGAACACGCCGAGAAGATCATCGAAGCCGGCGAAGGAGCCATGGACGCTATCTATGACGGTGATGATGCGGCCATCAAGCAGATCTCCGTTGCCGGTGGACTCCTCGAGCGAATCGCGGGATACTCGGGCGATCTTGCCTCGCTCGCCGAGTCACTCCAAGAGGCCCACGTCATCATCAAGGATGTGGCTGAGAGCTTAAGAGACCGCCTCTCGGGGTTTGATCTCGACCCGGCGCGTCTCGAGGGGCTTCGTGACCGGCGTGCGGTCCTTGACCGGATCAAGCGCAAGCACGGTGAGACCATTGAGGCGGTGCTGGAACACCTCGCTCGTCTGAAGCAGGGCGTCGACAACAGGGATGAACTACTGCTCGACCTTACCGAGCTCAGGTCCCGGTGCGAACCGATGGAGGCTGAATTGGCCGGGCTGGCCCGAGAGCTCTCCGGGAAGCGAAAACGGGTCGCCGTCCGCTTTGAGAAGCTCATCCAATCGGAACTCGCATCGCTGGGGATCGAAAGCGGCGACTTCCGGGTCGTCTTCGAGGAAGTGGAAGACGGAGAGCAGGTCAAGGATGCTATGGGTAAGTCTCTCAGGGTGGGCAGCCAGGGAATGGACTCAGCCGAGTTTTTCGTACGCACCAACAAGGGAGAGGACCTGCTTCCCTTGAGGCGCATAGCCTCGGGAGGGGAGATATCCCGGGTGATGCTGTCCCTGAAGAGAATACTGGCCGACATCGATCAGGTGGATACCATGGTTTTTGATGAAATTGATGCGGGCATAGGTGGTGACATGGCGGATGTCGTGGGGGCCAAGCTCAGGGAGGTTGCCGAGTCCAGGCAGGTGGTCTGCATCACTCACCTTCCCCAGATCGCCGCCCCGGCCGATCTCCATCTGGCGGTCGATAAGGCCTCGGTCGCCGGCAGAACCGTCACCCGTGTGGACCCGGTTGAGGGCGCGGGGCGGGTGACAGAGCTTGCCCGCATGATAGGAGGGGTGGGGGCGAAGGAATCTGCGCGCCTCCATGCCCGGAAGATACTGAAACGAGCGGAGGTGGAATGAAAAAGAGAGCGAATCCGGCCAAAGTTTACTTCGTTGACCTGAGGGCCAACACCGACAGGAGCGTGCTGGACATGCTGAGGGAAGGGCTGAAGCAGGCCAATCTGCTGAAGGTAACGGCAGAGGGGGACCTCGTCGCGGTGAAGCTCCACTTCGGGGAGAAGGATTCAACCGCTTACCTGAGGACGCCCTATGTGAAGGCCGTTGTCGACCTCTTGGCCCGCAATGGCAGAGTGCCTTTCCTCACCGACACCAATACCCTGTACGTTGGAACCCGCTCCGACTCTGTGAGGCATATCATGACTGCTGTCGAGAACGGTTTCTCTTATGCATCGACCGGCGTGCCGATCATAATCGCCGACGGCCTCAAAGGAGGCCAGTACGAGACCGTGGAAGTCGGCGGCAAGCACTTCAGCGAGGTCAAGATAGCTGCCGATATCGCCAGGGCCGACTCCATGGTGGTGCTCACCCATGTCAAGGGGCACGAGCTTACGGGCATAGGGGGGGCGCTCAAGAACCTCGGGATGGGTGGAGGAAGCCGCGCCGGGAAGCTCGCCATGCACTCGGATGTCAGGCCATTCGTGTCAACAGAGAGATGCACAGGCTGCGGCAAGTGCATCGAGTGGTGCCAGGTCAAGGCCATCAGCTTCAAACGCAAGAAGGCCTACATCGACAGCAGCATATGCGTGGGTTGCGCGGAGTGCATAGTGGTGTGTCCGGAAAGGGCTCCGAGGATCGAGTGGAACTGGTCCGGGTCGCTCGTTCAGGAGAAGATGGTGGAGTACGCGGCCGGGGTTGCCAGGACCAAGAAGAGAGGGATCGGCTACGTTAACTTCATAATGGACTTCTCGCCGCAGTGTGACTGTTATCCGTTCTCAGATGCCCCCGTGATCCCGAATGTGGGTATACTCATCTCCCGCGATCCGGTGGCGATCGACCGCGCATCGGCCGATCTTGTGAACCGGCAGCAGGGATTGAAGGGAACCGCCTTGGGGAGCAAGTACAAGGCACGCGGGGATAAGCTCCGGATGCTTCATCCGGATATCGACTGGAAGATCCAGATCCGGCATGGCGAGAAGATGGGGCTTGGCACTAGCCGCTACGAGCTTGTGAAGGTGTCCTGAGCCCCAGGGGGGTCACCTTGTCTCTTCCTGTTCCCAATTTTCCCGGAAGAGGGCTTGACACCCCGGTGCCTGCACTGATAGCATCCCCCTGGAATCGAGTTGCGACCTCAGAGTGAGTATTCCACCTAACAGAGTTCTGTTTTCCCAAAGCGGGAATGGTGGTCCTAATGAACTACACGCTTGAATTCCTTTCCGGGAACGGCTATGTGCAGGCACGGCTCAGCGGGAACATCGTTGTCGAGGCTCTCAGGGAGTGCGCCATACAGATGTTCGCGCTCGCTGCGGGATGCGACTGCAAGAAGATCCTGCTGGATTGCTGCCGGGCAACTGTGGATACAGGCATATCCGATATTCACGGGTTCTTCTCGCAGATTGAACATCTTGGCTGCGACCGGCAGATGGGCGTTGCCATCGTGTTAAGGAATCAACCGGAGAAGTACCAATTCATCGAGACAGTTGCCAGGAACCGTGGGTTCGACTTCAGGGTTTTCACCGAACTTGCGGACGCCGAGGCCTGGCTCGCCGGTCAGCCGGTGATCAGCGTCTAAGGGCCGGGCTCTATCTTCTCCGGTAACCTGCTCCGCCGGAAGATCCACCGCTGGAGCGGTAAGATCCCCCACCCGATGAACGGCCGCCGCCGGAAGATCCGCCGCGATATCCGCTGGAACGGCTTCGGCTTCGGTTTCCGCTGGAGTGAGTGCTTCTGGGCATCCGGGTCATGCGGCCCGTGCGGCCGGAGCCCGTAGTGCGAGTGACGCGCGTTCCGGATCGATTGCTGCTCGCGTACCTGGATCTCGAACCGGACCGTGTGGATGCTGCAGTCCTGCCACCCCGGGTGACCGGCCGGGTCCGGGAGTCATAGTACCGGGTGTTCCCGCCGGGCAGGGCACAGTAGCCGCCCCCGCAGTTATAAGGAGTCGGGTAGTAGCACGGGTAGCAGGAGCCCCAGCCCCAACCGCAGTACCACCAGGGATTGTAGTAATACGAACCCCAGTAGGGGTAGCCCGATCCCCAACCCCAGCTCCATCCGAAAGAGAAGCTGACGGGGTAGTAATAGGAATAGGTACCCGGGTAGTGGTAGCTGTATCCGGGATCCATGTGGCAGTCGCCGCATCCCATCCCGTGGGGCGCGGACGCTACGGTCCCCTGAGGAGCATAGTTAACCGCCGTATAGCATCCCGCGAGGAATAGGAGGACGAGAGAGCCTGCAAGAACCAGATGAATACGCTTCATCTTATCACTTCCCTTTGGATACAGGGGCATTCCAAGAGTATTCTAACAATTGGGCCGGGACGTGTCAATCGTTTTGAGCCCCGTTTAGACTATCGCATGCATGGCCCTTGCGGTCGGCTATTTCCCTTCATGCTTCTTGGTTAACGTATGATGTTGTGGTATAATGAAATAGATCACGCAACCAATCGAGGTGCCCGACCGATGAATTTGAAATCCATCCCTATCATGAGCGCTGTCCTGACGGCGGCTGTCACTCTGTGCATCGTCTCATCTGCCCTTGCCTTCGACGAGGACATGGTTCCTTTCTCGGACCGGTTTCCGGTCGAGATAACCGTTGACGACCACTCCAGTGTCTATGAACTCGCCCGGCTCGGAATCGACATCGATGCGGCAGGGGACGGGTGGGTGCGGGCCTATGTCAACCAGGCCGAGCTGGAGCGAGTAGAGGAGCTTGGATACGAAGTCACGCGCATCCCGAATCAGGCCCTGAGGATGTGGCGGTCCCTTAAAGGTGCGGAACTCAAGGAGGCGATGGCCACCTACCATGACTATGATGCCGTGACCGCGCTTCTCCAGGGAGTGGCGGCGGACCATCCCGGGATTACCCGCCTGGTGAGCATAGGCCAATCAGTCCAGGGGCGCGAACTGTGGTTCCTTAAGATCACAGACAACCCGGATACTGAAGAGGATGAGCCGGAGTTCAAGTATGTCGCAACCATGCATGGTGATGAGCCCGTGGGGACCGAGAACTGCATCCAGTTTATTGATTTGCTGACCGACAACTACGATTCAGCGATTCCCGATGAAGATCTAAAACGGCTGGTGGACGAGGTGGAGATATGGATCATGCCCATGATGAACCCCGATGGCAACACCGCGGGCAGCCGCTACAATGCCAACGGGGAAGATCTCAATCGCAGCTTCCCTGACTGGGTGGATGATCCCGTTAACACGACCGACGGGCGCGAGCCCGAGGTAGCCACCATGATGGTCTTCTCTGACTCGATGGCCTTCGATCTTTCCGCCAACTTCCACACGGGGGCACTCGTGGTCAATTACCCATCGGACAACAGGCCGGCGCGCGCTCCCGATGACAGTCTGTTCATAGCAATGTCCGAGGCCTATTCCATACATAATAGCCCCATGTGGAATAGTCCCAGCTTCTATCACGGCATAACCAATGGCCATGACTGGTATGAAATCCATGGAGGCATGCAGGACTGGAACCATGACTGGATGTACAACATGGAAGTGACCATCGAGCTGAACGACGAGAAGTGGCCACCGGCCTCAGAGCTTGAGCAGCTCTGGGACGATAATGATGAGGCGATGGCAGCATACCTGGAGTACTGCTTGCGGGGAATTCGCGGGGTGGTCACCGATTCGATGAGCGCCGAACCGCTGCTTGCGATTGTGACGGTGGAAGGGAACGGTTGGGATGACAGGACGGATCCCGATGTGGGGGACTATCACCGGATGCTCGATCCCGGTGCCTACGATCTTACCTTCTCTTCAGCCGGCTACCTTCCGAAGACATTTATCGGCGTGTCGGTGAGCGGAGACCTGGCCACGGTGCTTGATGTCGATCTCGCCATGGCGCCCCAGGTCACCGTGTCGGGAACAGTGACGGCTGAGGATGCGAGCCCGCTGGAGGCAAGCGTTGAGTTATACTACCACCCCGCCGGCCAGCTTGCAGACAGTATGACCACAGATCCCTCGGATGGGTCCTATAGCCTGGTT
>JAUVJV010000065.1 GCA_030592245.1 Candidatus Eiseniibacteriota bacterium | reverse complement strand
TGCCCTCACGTTCGATGACGGCTATGAGTCGGTCTGGAGAGAGGCTCTCCCCGAGATGGCGGCCAGGAAGTGGACCGGGACCGTCTTTGTCGTGGTGGGCTCGGTGGGTGGAAGCAACTCCTGGGATGTGAGGCTTTCACCCAGGCGTTTCAAGCATCTCTCCTGGGCCCAGATCGAGGATCTTTCAAAGGCCGGTTTTGAGATCGCATCTCACACGCTCTCGCATCGGGATCTCACCCGGCTCAAGGGGGGATCACTCGCTCAGGAGCTCATGGACTCGAAGCACATTATTGAGGACCATCTGGGTAAAGCGGTGACCTCGATATCCTACCCCTTTGGAAGGTTCTCCCGGAAGGTGGTGGATGAGGCGATTGCTTCCGGGTATACGTGTGGATTCACCAGCTCTCCTAACTCGGGTTCCAACAGGATGGCGATGGGACGTCTCAGCGTTTACTCGATAGACAGCCGGTCATCGCTTGAAAGAAAGCTCGGATTGCGGCCGGGATACAGGCTGGAGTGTCTCAAGAACACGGTGATTGCCAGGATGTCTCTCGGCACCACTCTTCTCAAGAGATAGCCGGCCAGGATGCAGTTTGTCAGAACGCGATTTGTCGGCAGGCAGATAATCGAAAGGCAGGTAGCAGTACTTTGAAGCTCTCGAGTCTCGGTTCCAGGCTTGTGGATCTGGTTTTCCTCGTCAGGCCGCCGCTTCTCTGTGCCTCGAGCACCTTCTTCTTTATCGGGGCCGTGTCCGCCCGGCTGGTTTCAGGGAGAGCGTTCAGTTTTGCACTGATGCCGGAAGCACTTCCGAATTTTCTGATATATGTCCTCGGCATCGCCGTAGCCTTCATCGTCAACCAGGTGTTCGATGTGGAGAGCGATACCATCAACAGGAAGGCTTATCTTCTCCCATCCGGCATTGTGTCAAGGAGAGCCGCCGCAGCGCTTCTGGTGGCCATCTGCGCCGCGCTTCTTATCATCAGCGCCCTGGCCGGAGCAAGCGTCCGGTATCTCATATGGGTGGGGTTGGTGTTAGGCCTGGCGTATTCCATGCCGCCGCTGCGCCTTAAGGCCCGGCCCGTGCTTGACCTGGTGGCCAATGTCGCAGGTTTCGCCGTGGTAGGCTTCGCCCTCGGCTGGCTGGTCTATGAGCCGTACCGGCCTGAGATGTGGTCTCATATGCTGCCTTATGCTCTGGCCATGTCGGGTATCTTCCTCAATACCTGCATCCCCGATGAAGAGGGTGACCGGTCGGTAGGGGACCGTACCTCGTGCGTGGCCCTCGGCAAGGATACGGTTGCCGGAGTTGCCCTTGTCTTCCTGGGCCTCTCGGGGCTCACAGGAGTGCTGGCAGGGGAGACTCTTTGCGTCCTGGCAGTTGCCGCGAGCCTTCCCGCCTTCATCGGAGTCGCGCTTGATCCGTCATCCCGGACCTCGGTGGTTGCCAGCCAGTTCGCCGCGAGGTTTCTCCTTGTGCTGGTGTGCTTCCAGGCACCCGTGCTCGCGATACTCGCCGTCCTCGCGTACCTGGTTTCGAGGGCCTACTACGCAAGAAGATTCGGGATTGCCTATCCTAAGGTGACCGGTGCGGAGAAGACCACGCCGTCATAGCTGCGCAAGACCAGGTGGTAGCGGGAGATCTCAAAGGAGCCGTGACTCTCATAGAGGCGGGAGCACGTACCTGTTTTCAGAAGCTACAAGCATGTATGAATAAACGCCGCCGTGGCGGTCTTCGATCTGGCTCTGCACGAGGAGACCGGTCGTGACCAGGTCGCTGAGACTCCCGGGATAGGTCCCAGTCACTTGACGATGTGCATCGAGGGCGAAGTGCAGGTTCTGGACTTCTCTTGAGTCCACGAAGTCGGCAGCGCTTGCACGCAGAGCGTAAACCTGAGTGCCTTCCGAAGGGGAGGGAGCGAACACGAAAAGGCGGAGCGCAACGGCCGCGACCACGATTGCCGCCGCAACGGCCGCGGAGCGCACGGGCGATGAGGCTATCATCCGGCCTGGAAGCGCCTGCTTCTCCGTGATGGAAACCACGCCGAGAGCAAAGAGTTTTTCCAGGATATCAAGTGTCTCCACTTCGTCGGCAGAGCTCTCCTCGAGTATCTCGTCTATGGTTTTCTTCCCATCTATGAGGATCAGGACCGAAGCATCGTCGTCATCGAGCTGGAGCTCTTCTATATTGGGTTCACAGATCTTTATCCTGGTGTCTAATGAGGGAAGGAATCTCCTGATCTCCTCGACCTCATCCTTTCTCCGCAAGGCCTCCATCAGGATGGGCTCAAGTCTGAGCGGTTTCATTATGTCCTTGTCAGGATTGCCATCGCCGCTCGCCCTGAAATCATAGGTGCCAGTTTCCCACTTGACGATGGTATCAAGCGTCTGGTAGGCATACTGGGATAGTTTTTCTGCAAGGGCCGCCTTGTCCACGATGTTCTCGCCGAGCAGGATGTCCACCGTGTCGCCGCCGTCACCCTGCCGGATTTCCATCACCTTGTTGAGATCCTCCAGCCCTATCGCGGAATTCTCATGCAGATAGAATAGGAACGGGTCCCTGGCGCCCTGGCGCCTCTCCCTGGTCGATACGACCTGGCCGGTCTCGAAGAAGAGAACAGCTGATTTCCCCTTGCTCTTAACCCTGAGCACGCCGCTCTTTTCCTGTGAGCCGATCAGCTGAAGTATCTCAGCCACGCTGAAGGTTCCGAGTTCTCCCCTCATATGACTATCCTACTCCTCGTTCACACTGTTTATGGCGAGCACGATCGAACGCCACGCGTATGTGCAGTAGACTACTACGAGCACCACCATTGCCCATAATGATCCCCCGCCCGAGCCGAAGTGCGGTACGGGACGGACCAGTTTTCCGCCGCTTAAGGCGAGCAGGACCAAGGCGAAAATCACGAAGGACAACGCGAAGCCCTTCGACCTCTTGCCGGCTAGCATGTGACAGGTGCCCGGCAGCAGAAGCCCGAGCGCGATCCGTTTTATAATCTTGAAGTTGGCCATTCGCTTGAGGCGCTCCTCAAGGCCGGTTTCGAGCTGCTCGTGGTTGTCGGCGTTGGCGACCTTGATGCCTTCGCAGACCGGGCACACGAGGTCTCTCCTCTTACGCTTTGTCACATGCTGCTGGAGCAGAACGCCGCAGACCTCGCATCGCGCAGGCACCTTGGCATTACGCATCAGGAGCAGGGCGGCGCAGGAGATCACGAGCAAAGCCAGAGCACCGAAGGCGCCGGTCTCCAAAGGATGATAGATTCCTATGATCACCTGGTTCTCGGGGTCCATAGCGAGCTGCCACAGCACTCTCGTCTGAAGGTTCATCGGGATCAATGCGGGAGTATCCTTGCTCGTTACCAGCCTTCTGGTGAGATCAAAGTCCAGCGTTGACGCCGTCGAGAGCTCCTCCTGCGCAAGATCGTACTGGAGGAGGGCATTGAGGGTCTGGGAGTAGTTATAGTGGATCACAGCCTCCCGGGGACCCGCCCGGAGAGCTTCCTTGAACTTCGAGGTCGCATCACGGTACCGGCCCAGGCCGTGGTAGGCAACCCCGAGGTTATTGAGAATCGAAGCGTTCTCATGGGCGAACTTGGAAGCCAGGGTGAAGCGCTCTATGGCCTGGGCATTGTCACCGTCTCTCAGGTGTACCAGGCCTCGCATGAACTCGGTTATGGGGTCGAAGTTGGAGGATCCTGATTTCTCTGTGATGCTCTTGGCAAATCTATCATCATCGATGCGATCGGCCAGGGCGGCAAGCCTCAAGGGTGAGTCCGGGTGTTGGGTGGAAACGATCCTCGCGGTTATTCCCAGGATAACGGTGAACAGGATGAGGAACGCGGCAAACCCGGCGATTATCTTTCTTTCCGATGAGCCTGCGAAACGCCAGGAGAGAGCCGCGCCGATCACCGCCATCCAGGTGACGATACCGATAACGCTCTTACCCGACAGGATTATGATACACCCTACGACGCAGCCCAGCACGATGCTCTTGAAGTTCCATCCACGGAAGCGTGCCGACAGGCTCAAGACAATCGAATACGCCACCTCCCGGGCATGCCTGACGACAACGGTAATTGTGGCCAGGTATACGGCGAGGGTGAGGGCGATCAGTATGATGAGGACCACGTTCGTGGCCACGAGCGACTGGTAGAAGAAATCCGTCAGCAGGTACTTAAGGCCCGTCGTAAACTCCAGAAACGCATCCATGAGGGACCGTCTGAGGTAAACCCGGGCCAGCGCGAAATGGGGTTCGGGAGAAGTGCGCATGTGCCTTGAGGCAAGCAGGAAGTGCTCGGTGGCCTTGTCGACATCTCCCTCATCGAGACACTTCTGGCCCTTCCAGAGGTGGGTCTTGGATTGGAGGATGGAGTCACCGGTCAGCTCCAGGGCCGCCGTGTCCTCGGCTCTGCATACGCCCGTCAGGAGTAGTGCCGCCGCTATAGACACCAGCAAAAACTTATATGGCACTTGTAATGTTCTCCGTAACTTCCATGCGGTTCAAAGGGCGTTCGACTGAACGCTTTTGCCGCCTGGGTTGCATTGTCCCGATTCCCCTGGCCTGCCGCCTGAAAGAGGCAGTCTATTCCACTATTCGGCAATAACGTGCTGCGGCTTTAGCCGTCTCGTGTGCTATAGTGATGACTTGCCGATATTAGTCATTTGGGGCTGTTTTGGGTTGACACGGCAGCGGAATCGCTTTTAACTTATGAAACCAGTCAGACCTCTAATTCGAAGGCGTGTCCTCATGGTCTTTGTAAGGAAGACAATTCCATTCGCGGCTGCAGTGTTGCTGTTTCTCGCCATTGTGCCGGTCGGTGCCCGTGCCGGGGGACCGGTTTCCCTGTCCTATGCCATCGGGCTGGATGGCAGGGACGTTTCCGGGAACGGGCAGATCGGGGTGGCGGAGACCGCACTTCGGGGACCCCTGAGGGTCCGTGTCGTGGATGGCGAGGGGCGGCCGGTCGAGGGGGTCGAGGTCAGGCTCAGGCTCATCGAGGAGGGAAGCAGGTTCGAGTCGTCTGTGGGCATGCCCCAGATCGCCCAGCCTCTGGTGACAACGGGACCGAACGGTTATGCTGCGACGCCCCTGGCTTTCGGTACGAGGGATGGTATCTTCCATGTTCTCTGCGCTCCCGAGGTCCTCGACGGGAACTCGCTGGTGTTCACTGTAAAGGCCTACCGGAAACACTGGCTGGCCTTTACCCTGATCGGTATCGTCGGCGGCCTGGCCCTATTTCTCTTCGGCATCAAGTTCGGGGGACGAGGGCTTCAGAAGGTTGCCGGGCACAAGCTGCGGGATACCGTGTGCAAGCTTACCGCAAACAGGTTCCTGGGCCTGATCACCGGGATTGCGGTCACGGTGATTCTCCAGAGCAGCAGTGCCACGACTGCCATGATGGTAAGCTTCGCGAACGCGGGGATCATCATGCTCAGCCAGGCCCTGGGGGTCATCCTGGGGGCCGATATAGGCACGACGCTCACGGTCCAGCTGATCGCGTTCAGGATCTTCGACTATGCCCTGCTGATCGTCGCGATCGGCTTCGTGCTTTTCCTGGCCAAGTCCCGGCGCTACTCGCGCTTCGGACAGATCATAATGGGCTTCGGCATGATCTTCTTAGGAATGTCCGTGATGGCTACCGCCGTGGCGCCCGCCAAGGATCACCCCATGTTTGTGAGTTTCATGCTTGGGGTCGAGCGAAGCGTCGGTCTGGCCATCGTGACATCGGCCATCTTCACGGCGATAGTCCAGAGCAGCGCGGCGACCATCGGCCTGGTATTGACCTTTGCCTTCCAGGGCATAATAAGTATCGAGGCTGCGATTCCGCTGGTATTGGGCGCCAATATAGGAACTTGTGCCACCGCCCTGCTCGCCAGCCTGGGAAGCAGCGCCGAGGGCCGGAGAATAGCGTGGGCTCACACCTTCTTCAAAATAGTGGCGGTTCTCCTGCTGCTTCCTTTCCTGGGTAAGTTCACCGCTCTTGTGACATCAAGCGCTCCCAGCCTGACCAGGCAGATAGCGAACGCTCACAGTTTCTTTAATATAGCTGCGGCGTTGATCTTCATCCCGCTCGTCAAGCCCTGGGCCGCGGTGTTCCGGTTCCTGGTAAAGGAGGACGAGGTCTCGGTCACGGCCTTTAAGCCTGTTTATCTCGACCCGCGGGTTCTCGATGCGCCATCGCTTGCGCTTGGGCAGGCACCCCGGGAAACGCTGAGGATGGCCGATCTTACTTATGCCATCTACTCCCAGTCGATCGATGTTTTCCTCAGGGATGACGAGACCCTGAGGACGAGACTGATCGAGGATGACGATAATATCGACACGCTTGAAGAGGCCATAACGCCATATCTGACGACGCTTTCGGGAACCGAGATGTCTGACGATGATGCTGAGCGGTCGATCAGCCTGCTCTTCATAGTCAAGAACCTGGAGCTCATAGGCGATGTTGTCTCAAAGAGCCTGATGGACCTCGCGCTTAAGAAGATCACCGTGTCTCCCCGTTTTTCATCGGAAGCCCTCGACAGGATACGGGAGTACCACGATGAGATAGAAACGACTTTCCAGATGGCAATAGACTCATTTGCATCGCAGAACAAGAAGCTGGCGGGGGAGATCGTGGAGAGGAAGTCGAAGATGAACCTGCTGGAGCGGGAGTTCCACAGGGAGCACCTCTCGCTCCTGAGCGGAGACAAGGAAGAAGTGATCGCGACCAGCACGATATTCCTTGACGTGATAAGCGATCTGAAGAGAATCAATTCCTACGCAGCCGGTATTGCATACGCGGTTCTGGGCAAGATCTGATAGAGACGAGGTGACCCAGGTGCCTGCAAAACGTTTTGCTGTTATTGGGTTGGGGAGATTCGGCTATACGGTGGCCGTCCACCTGACGAAAAGCGGCGCTGATGTGATAGCTATCGACACGGACCAGAACATCATAAACGAGGTCAGCAAGCAAGTTTCGGTGGCCATCTGCATGAACTCCGTCGACAAGGATGCCCTGGTCGCGCACGGAATCGACAAGGTGGATGCCGCGGTCGTGGCCATAGGCCAGAACTTCGAGGCCAATATCCTGACCACGGCCATACTCAAAGACGTCGGTGTTGAGAAGGTGGTGGCGCGTGCGGGCAACGACGTGCAGAAGAAGATCCTCGAGAGGATCGGCGCCGACCGGGTGATCTTTCCGGAGGACGCGATCGGCGTGCGCGTGGCCCAGAGCCTTATCAGTTCAAGAATAGTGGACATCACGTCGCTGTTCGAGGGATTGAGCGTGGCCCAGGTCGGCGTGTCCAAGGATCTGATCGGCAAGAAGATCGGAGAGATCAAGTTCCGGCAGAAGTACAGGTGCAATATCGTGGTCATAAAGCGGAAGTCGGACCCGGCGGATCTGAAGGGTGAGTCATCCTGGTACAATGTGCTCCCGGAGCCGGATGATGAGATCCGCATCGGCGACATCCTCGTTGTGGTCGGCGCCGAGAAGGACATCGAGAGATTCGCCAGCAGTCTGGCATGAGGGGACTATTCAGATGGAATGGGTATACATAGACTCGCTCGGCGGTCACGTCGGCAAGCAGGTCACGGTCAAGGGCTGGGTCTACAACACCCGCTCGAGCGGCAGGATCAAGTTTCTTGTGGTGCGGGACGGCACGGGCTTAGTCCAGTGCGTGATCAGTAAGGCGGATTCCGAAGAGGCCAGCGACACCTTCGATAAGCTCACCCAGGAGAGCTCGGTGATCGTCACCGGGACCGTTGGTGGAGACAGCCGTGCCCCCGGCGGATACGAGATCCTGGCCAGTGGTCTTGAGCTCGTGCACGCGGCAGAACCCTATCCCATAACTCCCAAAGAGCACGGCGTGGCGTTCTTGATGGACCACCGGCACCTCTGGCTCCGGTCATCAAGGCAGAACGCCATCCTGAGGATCCGGGCCGAGGTCATTAGAGCGGCCAGGGAATACCTCGACGGGCAGGGCTTCACGCAGGTGGACGCCCCCATCATAACGCCGTCCGCGGCGGAGGGGACCACGACCCTGTTTGAGACCGATTACTTCGGGGACAAGGCTTACCTCTCACAGACCGGCCAGCTTTACAACGAGGCATCCTGCATGGCCATGGGCCGAGTCTACTGCTATGGCCCGACCTTCAGGGCGGAGAAGGCAAAGACCCGGCGTCATCTGACCGAGTTCTGGATGCTGGAGCCCGAGATCGCATACGGCACCCTGGATATGGTCTTTGACCTTTCAGAGGGGCTGATCACCTATGTGGTCGCCATGGTCTTAGAGAAGCGCAAGCGGGAGCTCAGCACGCTGGAGCGGGATATCGCCCGGCTTGAAAGCGTGGTTTCACCGTTCCCGAGGATCACTTATGACGAGGCCCTGAAGCTGCTCGGCGAGAAGGGGCATGAGGTCGCCTGGGGTGATGACCTGGGCGCGGCCGAGGAGACGGTGCTTTCCGAGGCCTTCGATCGCCCGGTGTTCATCCATCGTTACCCGGCCGGGGCCAAGGCGTTCTACATGCAACCCGATCCCGAGAATGAGAAGCTGGTGATGTGTACGGACATGCTGGCACCGGAGGGTATCGGCGAGATCATCGGCGGAAGTGAGAGG
>JAUVJV010000012.1 GCA_030592245.1 Candidatus Eiseniibacteriota bacterium | reverse complement strand
AGTTGCTTGACCAGGCCCAGGCCGGCGACAATGTCGGGCTTCTCCTTCGTGGTATGGGCAGGGAGGAGTTGGAGCGGGGGATGGTAATCGTGGCTCCCGGTAGCATCACGCCTCACACGAAGTTCAAGGCGGAGGTGTACGTGCTGACGAAGGACGAGGGCGGCCGTCACAAGCCTTTCTTCACGGGATATCGTCCTCAGTTTTACTTCCGTACGACGGATGTGACGGGAAACATCAAGTTGCCTGAGGATCGCGAGATGGTGATGCCGGGTGACAATGTGACGACGGAGATTGAGTTGATCACCCCGATAGCGATGGAACAGGGTTTGACATTCGCGGTGCGTGAGGGCGGCCGTACGGTCGGTCAGGGCGTAGTCGGCGAAATAGTAGAGTAGATAAGGACGGAGAGGCTTTAAGTGGCAAGAGAGATAATTACGCTGGCGTGCAGTGTCTGCAAGCAGCGTAACTATACGACCAAGAAGAACAGGCGGGAGCACCCGGACAGGGTCGAGTTCAAGAAGTACTGCCGGTTCTGCGGCAAGCACACGCCGCACAAGGAGACTAGATAGCCGGCCAAAGCCAGCAGGGTCTCTGAATAGGGTGAGGGAATTTGTATGTTTGAGAAGATCAAGAAGTTCCTGAAAGAGGTAAAGGTCGAGTTGATCAAGGTCACCTGGCCTACCCCGTCGGAGCTCAGAGCTACGACCACCGTAGTCATCATTACGAGTTTTATAATGGCGGTGTTCATCGGGATCGTGGACCTGGCGCTCGCTCAGATCATCGGGGTGCTGCTGAGGTAATGGAAGTGAGGTTGGTGGAGCGGTATGGCGCATAAGTGGTACGTTGTGCACACGTATTCGGGCCATGAGAACAAGGTGAAGTCTGCCCTTGAGAAGACAGTATCGGCCCAGAGCCTGGATGAGGCGGTATCACGGATCATCATCCCCACGGAGAATGTGACCGAGATGCGCAACGGGAAGCGGACCATTACCACCAGGAAGTTCTTTCCCAGCTATATCCTGGTGGAGATGGATCTCACGGATGACACGCTTCACATAATAAACAATACTCCCGGCGTCTCGCGGATGGTGGGCGTGGGGGGCAGGCCGACGGCCTTGAGGGAAGAAGAGGTTGAGAGGATACTTGATGCTATCGATACGGGGAAGGTCAAGCCGACCCCTGAGATTCCTTATAAGACGGGCGAGCACGTGAGGGTAATCGATGGGCCCTTCACGGACTTCACGGGCGTGGTGGATGAGGTTAACCCGGAGCGGGGAAAACTCAAGGTGATGGTGAGCATATTCGGACGCCCGACGCCCGTGGAACTGGATTTTTTACAGGTTGAGAGTGTTTAGGAGCGAATCATGGCGAAGAACGTGATGGCCACAATCAAACTCCAGATTCCGGCGGGCAACGGTACTCCGGGCCCCCCGGTCGGACCGGCGCTTGGCCAGCATGGTGTTAACATCATGGAGTTCTGCAATGCGTTTAATGCGCGGACCAAGAAGGACGTGGGATTGATAATCCCGGTGGTGATAAGCGTTTACCAGAACAGGACTTTCAGCTTCATCACCAAGACCCCTCCGGCGGCGATACTGCTCAAGCGTGCCGCGGGAATCGCCAAGGCTTCCGGAGAACCCAACAAGACCAAGATCGGCAAGGTCACGGTTGATCAGGTGAGAGAGATCGCCAAGATGAAGATGCCTGATCTCAATGCCAACGATGTTGAAGCTGCAATGGAGATGGTCAAGGGTACTGCCCGGAGCATGGGCATCGAGGTTGAATAGAAGGCGGGTTGAAAAAGGATGAAAAGGGGCAAGCGTTACAATTCTGCTGCTGAGAAGATGGACAGGGATAAGCTCTATTCGCTGGCCGAGGCTATCGGACTGGTGAAGGAGGCTGCCACTGCTAAGTTCGACGAGAGCGTCGAAGTTGCGGCCAACCTCAACGTGGATCCCAAGAAAGCTGATCAGCAGGTTAGAGGAACCGTGGTCCTGCCTCACGGGACCGGCAAGAGTGTGAAGATACTCGTGCTCACCCGTGGCGAGAAAGAGAAAGAGGCGCAGGAGGCGGGAGCGGATTTCGTAGGCAGTAATGAGTTCATAGACAAGATCAAGGAAGGCTGGACCGATTTCGATGTCGCGATAGCGACCCCTGACATGATGGGTGATGTCGGCAAGCTGGGCAAGATCCTGGGTCCGAGAGGCCTGATGCCCAACCCCAAGTCGGGGACCGTGACATTCGAGGTCGCCAAGGCAGTGCAGGAAGCCAAGGCGGGCAAAGTCGAGTACAGGGTGGACAAGGCCGGCAATATCCACGTGGCGGTGGGCAAGGTTTCCTTCGGCCCGGAGCAGCTCAAGGAGAACGCCAAGGTGCTCCTGGGCGAGATCTTGCGGGCCAAGCCGTCGGCCGCCAAGGGCCAGTACATAAAGAGCCTGACCCTGAGTTCCACGATGGGACCGGGAGTGAGGATCGATCACATGACCGAAGTTGCTGCTCTGAAGATGTAGCGGGTGGAGAAAATGGCAAGTCCAGAGAAGAAAGCGGTAAGACCAGACAAGGCTGAAGCGGTAGAGGTACTGAAGAAGAAATTCAGCGATGCCGCCGGCATCATCCTTGCGGACTTTACCGGGCTTACGGTGGAGGAGGCAAATAACCTCAGGCGTAAGTGCCGGGAAGCCCATGTTGAGTACCGGGTCATCAAGAACACGCTTGCGCGGCTGGCTGCCCGCGCGGCCGATCTCGACGAGCTCGAAGAGCACTTCCAGGGCCCCGTGGCGGTTGCCATGAGTGAGAGCGACTCGATAGCGCCCGCCAGGGTGATTGCCGAGTTCAGGAGGGGCGTGCAGAAACCCGCCTTCAAGGCGGGTTATTTGGAAGGCAGGATGTTCACGCCGGAGGAGATCCGCCGGATAGCCGTGTTGCCTTCGAAGGAAGGACTGATAGCGCAGGTCATCGGGGCCGTCGAGAGTCCCATGGCACAGCTTGTTTTCACATTGGAAGGAGTGTTGAGGAACCTTATTTCGATTCTGGAGCAGGCTTCCCAGAAGGCGGAAGGTTCCTCTTAAAGATTACTGCCAATCAAGGTTTGACGGAGGTGGAAGATGACAAAGGCAGAAGATACGGGCAACATTGACAAGATCATAGAGATGATCGAGCAGCTTACCGCGCTCGAGCTGGCCGATCTTGCCAAGGCGCTCAGTGAGAAGTTCGGAGTGACTCCGATGGCGGCCATGCCTATGGGTGCCGTTGCAGGCGCAGGTGGTGGGGAAGTCGCGGTGGAAGAGGAGCAGACCGCTTTCGACGTGATCCTGACCGCATTCGGAGAGAAGAAGCTCCAGGTTATCAAGGTTGTGAGAGCCATCACGGGTCTGGGCCTCAAGGAGGCGAAGGACCTGGTCGAGGGTGCTCCCAAGGCAGTCAAAGAGGGTATCGCCAAGGAAGATGCCCATGAAATCAAGACGAAACTCGAAGAGGTCGGTGCCACTGTTGAGGTTAAGTAAAACTGCTCTACTAGGAGTACGGTGACCTTATGGTAACTCTTAAGAGGAAGAGCTATTCAAAGATCTCCGAGGTGATGGAGATACCTAATCTCCTCTCGGTGCAGCTGGATTCCTTCAGGGATTTCCTGCAAGCCGACGTTGCGCCCACGCAGCGTGGGGATACGGGGCTGCAGAGGGTCTTCGAGGAAGTCTTCCCCATTTCCGATGCGAGGGACAACTTCGGTCTTGAGTTCGTCAGTTACAACCTGGGGGAGCCCAAGTACAACATTGACGAATGCCAGGACCGGGACGTCACCTTTGCTTCGCCCTTGAAGGCCACGCTGCGGCTGATCGTCAAGGAAGTCGTGGACGGCCGCAAAGAGGTCAGGGACATCATCGAGCAGGAGGTCTATCTCGGAGAGATTCCGCTGATTACCGAGAAGGGGACTTTCGTCATAAACGGTGCGGAGAGGGTGGTCGTCAGCCAGCTGCACAGATCCCCGGGCGTGTTCTTTGACGAGAGCATTCACCCTAATGGAAAGCGGCTCTACTCGGCGAGAATCATTCCCTATCACGGCTCGTGGGTCGAGTTCAGCCTCGATGTGAACGACATAATGTATGTTCACATCGACCGTAAGCGGAAGATCCCGGTTACGGTGCTGCTGCGCGCGATCGGGTTCTCGACCACCGATGACCTGATCAGGCTTTATTATGATGCCGAGGAGATCAAGGTCCGGTGGCCGCACAAGCGCAAGAAGCACCCTCTGGTGGGCAGGTATTGCGCCCAGACGGTGGTCGATAAGTCGACGGGAGAGATCCTGCTCGAGGCCGGCGAGGAAATAACGCCGGCATCGGTCGAATCCCTCCTGGCGGCCAAGATCAACCAGGTGACGGCGACGGTGGAGAAGGAAGGGCAGGACAGCGAGATTCTGCTTAATACGCTCCGCAAGGACACCAGCCGCTGTGAGGAAGAAGCCTTGCTCAAGGTTTACAGCCTGCTGCGTCCGGGCGACCCCCCTACCGTAGAGACCGCAAGGAACCTGATCGACCGTCTCTTCTTCAGCCCGAAGAGGTACGACCTGGGGAAGGTCGGGCGTCACAAGCTTAACCAGCGCCTCGGCCTTGACATTCCCCTCGATGTTACCATTCTCACCAAGACCGACTTCGTTAGGATAATCGAATACCTCCTTATACTTAAGGAGAGCAGGGGTTACACCGACGACATCGACCACCTGGGCAACAGGCGGGTCCGCTCTGTCGGGGAGCTCCTGGCAAACCAGTTTTCCATTGGTCTCACCAGGATGGCGCGGATCATAAAGGAGCGCATGAGCCTTCAGGATACGGAGCTGATGACTCCATCTGATCTGGTGAACGCGCGTACCGTTGCGGCCGTGATCAAGACCTTCTTTGGTTCGAGCCAGCTGTCGCAGTTCATGGACCAGACCAACCCGCTGGCGGAGCTGACGCACAAGCGGAGGCTCTCGGCGCTCGGCCCCGGCGGTCTTACCAGAGAGCGCGCTGGATTCGAGGTCAGGGATGTCCACTACACACACTATGGCCGGGTCTGTCCCATCGAGACTCCCGAAGGACCGAACATCGGGCTGATCAGCTCGCTCGCCACTTATGCGAGAATAAACCCGTTCGGATTCCTCGAGACCCCGTACCGGAGGGTCAACAAGGGCGTGGCCTCACACGAGGTTGAATACCTGAGCGCCGACAAGGAAGATCAGTTCGTGGTGGCCCAGGGTAATGCCCCCGTCGATGACCGGGGCAAGTTCAAGGCCGCGAAGGTGTTTGCCTGTTACAAGGGAGATTTTCCCGTGGTTGATCCTCAGGAGGTCGACTACATGGATGTTTCCCCCAAGCAGATCGTAAGCGCGGCGGCGGCCCTGATCCCGTTCCTGGAGCACGATGATGCCAACAGGGCGCTGATGGGCTCCAACATGCAGCGCCAGGCCGTGCCACTCCTTCTTACCGAGGCCCCTTTTGTGGGTACAGGGCTCGAGGCAAAGGTAGCCGCAGACTCCGGTGACCTGGTCTTCGCCAAGCGATCTGGCGTGGTCGAGAGCCTTTCGGCCAACAACATCGTTGTGAGGCACGGCGAGTCCGGCGATCTGGACGAGATCTTCGGCATGGCCAATGTGGACAGCTACAGACTGGTCAAGTTCAAGCGGTCCAACCAGGATACCTGTGTGAACCAGCGCCCGGTCGTCAAGGTCGGCGAGCGGGTGCACAAGGGAGAGCTTCTGGCGGACGGTCCAGCCACCAAGGATGGCGAGCTCGCTCTGGGAGTCAATCTCCTGGTGGCGTTCCTGCCCTGGCGGGGATACAACTATGAGGACGCGATCCTGATAAGCGAACGCGTGGTCAAGGACGACCGCATGACCTCCATTCATATTGAAGACTTTGAGCTCCAGGTGAGGGAAACCAAACGTGGAGTGGAAGAGATAACCGCCGAGATCCCCAATGTAAGCGACGAAGTCGTGCGGAATCTCGACGAGATCGGAATAGTGAGAATCGGTGCCCACGTCAGGGCCGGTGACATCCTGGTCGGGAAGGTAACTCCCAAGGGAGAGACCGAGCTTACTCCTGAGGAGAGGCTCCTGAAGGCCATCTTCGGCGAAAAGGCCTGTGATGTCAGGGATGCCTCGCTCAAGGCGCCTCCCGGAATGGACGGAATCGTCATAGACGTTCGCTTGTTCTCGCGCAAGGAGCGGGACGAGACGATCCGCAAGCGGGAGAAGAAGGAGATCGAGCAGCTCAGGAAAGCTGAAGCCAAGCAGGTCAAGCAGCTCACTTCCAAGCGTGACGAGCGCTTGCTTGAGATGCTCAACGATGAAATTGCCACCGAGATCGTCGATCATGAGGGCGAGGTGGTGGTCAAGGCCGGCAGGAAGCTCAGCACGCGGACGCTCAACAAACTTGATTTTTCCACGATCGATTTCTCCAGGTCCATTGTCAAGGACCGGGATACCTCCTCGAAGGTGAGGCGGCTGGTGCACATAGTCGACGATGCCCTGAGCGAGGTGACCAGGACCTATGAGAAGCAGATCGAGCGCCTCTCGCGCGGAGATGAGCTTCCGCCGGGTGTGGTCAAGCTTGTCAAGGTGTACGTGGCCAAGAAGCGCAAACTCTCGGTGGGTGACAAGGTGGCCGGGCGTCACGGCAACAAGGGCGTGGTCGCCAGGATCGTCCCCGAGGAGGATATGCCGTACCTTCCGGACGGGACTCCGGTGGAGATCGTCTTGAACCCGCTTGGCGTACCTTCCCGTATGAATCTCGGGCAGATCCTGGAGACTCACCTGGGATGGGCCGCCGAAGCGCTTGGATTGCACGTGGCGACACCGGTTTTCGATGGCGCCAGCATAACTGAAGTAAAGGGCCTGCTCAGCGAGGCCGGCCTGCCGGGGAGCGGCAAGACCGTGCTCTATGACGGGAAGTATGGAGAGCCCTTCGACAGGGAAGTTACCGTAGGGTACATGTATATGATGAAGCTCTCCCATCTGGTGGATGACAAGATTCATGCCAGGTCGATTGGTCCGTACTCGCTGGTTACCCAGCAGCCGCTGGGTGGCAAGGCGCAGTTCGGTGGACAGCGATTCGGAGAGATGGAAGTTTGGGCGCTTGAGGCTTATGGCGCTGCTTACGCTCTCCAGGAGATATTGACGGTCAAATCGGATGATGTCTCCGGGAGATCGAGGATATATGAGGCTATCGTTAAGGGTGAAAACCCGCCTCAGCCCGGAATACCCGAGTCATTTAATGTCTTGGTCAAAGAGCTTCAAAGTCTCGGGCTGGATGTCCAGCTCGAGGAGTAGCCAGGGAGGTAAACTCTGTGCTAAGACCAGCTGAAACACGGGAAAAGGCACCAGTTGAGTTCTCGGCAATAAGGATTCAGCTCGCTTCGCCCGAGACCATACGCCAGTGGTCTTATGGAGAGGTGACGAAACCGGAGACGATCAACTACAGGTCGTTCAAGCCTGAGAGAGACGGTCTTTTCTGTGAGCGGATCTTCGGTCCTGTCAAGGACTGGGAATGTAATTGTGGCAAGTACAAGCGCATCCGCTACAGGGGCGTGATCTGCGATAAGTGCAAGGTCGAGGTGACCCAGGCCAAGGTTCGCAGGGAGAGGCTCGGGCACATCGAGCTGGCGGTTCCGGTGTCCCACATCTGGTACTTCAAGGGCATCCCCAGCCGTATGGGGCAGCTGCTTGACAACAGTGTCAGGGATATCGAGCGAGTTCTTTATTATGAAAGCTATATCATAATTGACCCCGGCGAGACGGGATTGAAGAAGAACCAGCTGATTACCGAGGACGAGTTTCTCGATCTCGAGGAGAAGTTCCCCGGCCAGTTCGTTGCCGAGATGGGAGCGGGCGCCATTAAGAAACTTCTCAAGGAAATGGAGCTCGAGGAGATATCGACCGAGCTCAGGGCGAGGGTCCGGGTCGAGACCAGCGCGCAGCGCAAGCGCGAGAGCTTGAAAAGGCTCAAGCTGGTCGAAGCCTTCAGGCTGAGTGGAAACCGCCCCGAGTGGATGATAATGGACGTGCTTCCTGTTCTTCCTCCGGACTTAAGGCCACTGGTGCCGCTGGAGGGAGGCCGGTTCGCGACCAGCGATCTCAATGACCTGTACCGCCGAGTGATCAACCGGAACAACCGATTGAAGAAGCTCATGGAGATCAGGGCGCCCGAGGTGATCCTGAGAAATGAGAAGCGGATGCTCCAGGAAGCGGTCGACGCCCTGTTTGATAACGGCAGGCGTTCGCGCGCGGTGCGGGGTCCGGGCAACCGCCCCTTGAAGAGCCTGAGCGACATGCTCAAGGGCAAGCAGGGGCGCTTCCGCCAGAACCTGCTGGGCAAGCGCGTGGACTACTCGGGGCGTTCCGTGATCGTGGTGGGCCCGGAGCTTAAGATCCACCAGTGCGGATTGCCCAAGAGCATGGCCCTGGAGCTCTTCAAGCCTTTCATCATTAAGAAGCTCGAGGATAAGGGTTATGTTCAGACCGTAAAGAGCGCGAAGAAGCTGGTAGAGCGGGAGAGGCCCGAGGTCTGGGACATCCTGGAGGAGATCATCAAGGATCATCCCGTTTTCTTGAACCGCGCACCCACGCTGCATCGCCTCGGGATCCAGGCTTTCGAGCCGGTCCTGGTGGAAGGCAAGGCCATAAAGATCCACCCGCTGGTCTGTCAGGCGTTTAACGCCGACTTCGACGGCGACCAGATGGCCGTGCATGTACCGCTCTCCTTTGAGGCGCAGCTCGAGGCAAGGGTACTGATGCTCTCGATCAACAACATCCTTTCGCCCGCCGACGGCAGCGCCGTGGCGAGTCCTACCCAGGACATGGTGCTTGGATGTTTCTACCTCACCAAGGAGCGCGAAGGAGTCAAGCAGGGCAAGCGGCGGATCTTCGGGGATATCAATGAGGTGATCAGCGCCTATGAGCACAGGATGGTGAAACTCCATGATGATGTCCGTCTGCCTCTTAGAGATGGGAAGATCATTGACACCACGGTGGGCAGGGTGGTCTTCAACGAGATCGTTCCTGAAGAGCTCGAGTTCATAGACGAGGCCCTGGACAAGAGACAGCTGGAGATACTGGTTGGAAGGTGCCACAGGCGGCTGGGTCCATATAGGACCGCGCTCTTCCTTGATAAGCTCAAGGAAATGGGATTTGAATACGCGACAAGATCGGGGCTTACGGTGGGGATCGACGATGTCGTGATTCCCGGTGAGAAACCCGAAATCCTGAAGCGAGCCAGGAAGGCCGTACAGAAGATTCAGGACATATACAAGAAGGGCGCCATCACGGACGGTGAGCGTTATAACCAGGTGATCGATACCTGGACCAATGCCACCAACCGCATCAGCGCCACGATGTTTGAGAACCTCTCGCATGAGGACGAGGGCTTCAACCCCATCTACATGATGGCCGCCTCGGGCGCGAGGGGATCGAAGGAGCAAATACGCCAGCTGGCAGGCATGAGGGGACTGATGGCCAAGCCCCAGAAGAAGATGACCGGCCAGATGGGTGAGATCATCGAGACGCCGATTACCTCCAACTTCAAGGAGGGGCTGACGGTGCTCGAGTACTTCATCTCCACCCACGGAGCGAGGAAAGGTCTTGCTGACACGGCTTTGAAGACCGCGGATGCAGGCTATCTTACCCGCCGGCTGGTCGATGTGGCCCAGGACGCGATCATCAACGAGGAAGACTGCGGCACGATCCTGGGTCTCGACATCACCGCGCTCAAGGAAGGTGAGGAGATCATAGAGCCTCTGGGTGACAGGATCCTGGGAAGGGTGGCCGCCGAGGACGTCTATGATCCGATCACCAATGATCTGATCGTGAGCGCGGGGGATGAGATAAACGAAGAGGCCGCGGCCGTGGTGGACATGGCGGCAATAGACGGCATCAAGATCCGGTCGGTCTTGACGTGCGAAACACCGAGAGGAGTCTGTGCCAAGTGTTATGGGCGTAACCTGGCCTCGGGCCGCATGGTGAATATCGGCGAGGCGGTGGGAGTGATCGCCGCCCAGTCGATCGGCGAGCCGGGAACGCAGCTTACCTTGAGGACATTCCATATCGGTGGTACGGCGGGACGAATTGCCGAGGAATCCAGGATCTTGGCCAAGGTTAGCGGCACGGTCAAGTTCCATTTGGTGAAGAGCGTGAAGGCCCGCGAGGACCAGGTCGTGGTGCTCTCCACCAAGGGTGAGATCCATCTCTATGAGGGCGAGATCCTGAGAACCCGTTACACGGTCCCCTACGGGGCCAAGCTCAAGGTCGAGGACAAGCAGGAGGTCAAGCTGGGAGATGTGCTCTTCGAGTGGGATCCCTACTCGGCGCCCATCTTGGCGGAGAAGTCGGGTACGCTCAGGTTCTACGACATCATCGATGAGCTCACGGTCCGTGATGAGCTGGATGAGAAGACGGGTCTGAGGCAGCGCGTCGTGGTCGAGCACCGCGACAAGACGATTCACCCTCACGTGGTGGTCGAGTCCGGCAAGGGTAAGAAGGCGGGCGAGTACCCGATTCCTACCGGCGCTCACCTGGTGGTCCACGACGGGGACAAGGTGATCGCGGGTGACGTGGTGGCGAAGATCCCTAGAGAGATCGCCAAGACCAGGGACATCACCGGCGGTCTTCCCAGGGTTGCCGAGCTCTTCGAGGCCAGGAAGCCCAAGGAGAGGGCGACGGTCAGCGAGATCGACGGCGTTGTCGAGTTCAGGGGATCTTCCCGGGGCATGCGCCGGATAGTGGTGACGGGTGACACGGGTGAAGAGTTGGAATACCTCGTGCCTCACGGCAAGCACTTGAGGGTCAGGGACCTGGACACGGTCAATGCGGGGGACAAGCTCAGTGAAGGGCCGATCAACCCGCATGATATCTTAAGAATCAAGGGAATCAACGCCGTGCAGGAGTACCTGGTCAATGAGATCCAGGAGGTCTACAGGCTCCAGGGCGTGAGAATCAATGATAAGCACATCGAGGTGATCGTGCGGCAGATGCTCGAGAAGGTGAGCATCGAGGATCCCGGTGACACCAACTTCCTCGAGGGCGAGCAGGTGGACAAGGTCCGCGTGCGCGACGAGAACGAGAAGGTCGCTGCCAAGGGACGGCCCGCCACCTTCCAGCCGCTCTTGCTGGGCATCACCAAGGCGTCCTTATCGACCGAGAGCTTCATCTCGGCCGCGTCATTCCAGGAGACCACCAGGGTGCTTACCGAGGCGGCGATCAACGGCGCGCGGGATGCGCTCCTGGGTCTGAAGGAGAACGTTATTATCGGGCACCTGGTGCCGGCCGGTACCGGGATCGCTCGTAATCGTGACATAAGGGTGATAATCGAAGAAGACGAGGAACTACCGGAACTCATCGACGAGAGCGAGATCGAGGCTGAGGAAGTTGCCGAGGCCTGATCTTAAGTAACGGAGGTGTTTAAGGTTTGCCGACAATCAGTCAGCTGATACGACATGGCAGGCGGGTCCATAAGAGCAAGACCAAGGCGCCGGCCCTGGGAGGCTGCCCGCAGAAGCGGGGCGTCTGCACAAGGGTTTACACCACAACGCCCAAGAAGCCTAACTCCGCTCTCCGCAAGGTGACGAGGGTGAGGCTGACAAACGGCATTGAGGTAACAGCGTATATTCCGGGCGAGGGCCACAACCTGCAGGAGCACTCGATCGTGCTTGTGCGAGGCGGCCGAGTAAAGGATCTGCCCGGTGTCAGGTATCACATCATCAGGGGAGCCCTGGATACCAGCGGTGTCGACGACAGGAAGAAGTCCCGGTCCAAGTACGGGACCAAGATGAAGAAGTCGCAGACTCCGGCTGGTGGCTAGCAGCGAGGATTGAGTTATGCCTAGAAGGAAACTGGTTAAGAAGAGAGAAGTGCCGCCTGATTCCAAACACAACAGCGAGCTTGTGACCAAGTTCATAAGCTCACTGATGAAGCGCGGCAAGCGGAGCACTGCCGAGAGGACCTTCTATAACAGCCTGGACCTGATCGAGAAGCGCACGGGACAGGCGGGGATACAGGTCTTCAAGCAGGCCTTAAGCAATGTGAAGCCGGTGCTCGAGGTGCGCCCGCGCAGGGTTGGAGGGGCGACCTATCAGGTCCCGATGGAAGTGCGGCACGAACGCAGGGCGGCCCTTGCGATTCGCTGGATCTTGTCCAATGCGAGAGCAAGGAACGAACACACCATGCAGGAGTGCCTTGCTTCGGAGCTGGTGGCTGCTTCCAAGAACGAGGGTGGCGCCATTAAGAAGAAGGAAGACACGCACAGGATGGCCGAGGCCAACAAGGCGTTCGCCCATTACAAGTGGTAGACGGGGTAAGTGTACTTACAGGGATGTGTTTAGATGAGGGTCGCAGCAAAAGAAAGTGCGAGGTCGGTGGATAAGATGAGACGGTTTGCTTTAGAGAAAACCCGGAACATCGGAATTGCCGCGCATATCGATGCGGGCAAGACCACGCTGACCGAACGCATTCTCTATTACACCGGAAGGGTCCACAGGATGGGTGAGGTCGATGACGGGGCGGCGACGATGGACTGGATGGAGATCGAGAGGGAGCGAGGCATCACCATCACCTCTGCTGCTACCTCATGTGTTTGGCGCGACCATCGTGTGAACATAATAGACACCCCGGGTCATGTTGACTTCACCATCGAGGTGGAGCGCTCCTTAAGAGTGCTGGACGGGGCGGTCGTGGTGTTCTGTGCGGTCGGCGGCGTCGAGCCTCAGAGCGAGACTGTATGGCGCCAGGCTGACAGGTACCAGGTGCCGCGGATAGCCTTCGTCAATAAGATGGACCGGCTGGGGGCGGACTTCGACCGGGCCGTGGACATGATGCGCAACAACCTGGGTTCGAATGCGGTGCCCGTGGAGATGCCCATGGGCTCGAGCAAGGAGCTCGAGGGGATCATCGATCTTATAGACATGAAAGCATACATCTATGATGAGGACTCTTTCGGCATGAATTTCGAAGTCGCCGATATCCCCGAGAAGTATGCCGACGAGGCCGCCTTGAGGCGGGACAGGCTCATCGAGACCCTTACCGATTATGATGATAAGCTCATGTCCCAGTACCTGGAGGGCCAGGAAGCGGACAATGGGCGGCTGAAGAGGGCGTTGAGGAAAGCCGTGCTTACGGCCGAGGTGATGCCCGTGCTCTGCGGGGCGGCCTTGAGAAACAAGGGCGTTCAGAAGGTGCTTGATGCCGTTATTGACTACCTGCCGTCACCGCTTGATAAGCCGCCGGTCGAGGGTGTGAACCCGAGGACAGGCGAGGAGCTCAGGCGCAGGCCGAGCGATGATGAGCCCTTCTCGGGACTGGTATTTAAGATCATTAGCGACCCGTTCGTGGGCAAGCTCTCGTATATACGCGTCTATTCCGGGAAGATGACGACGGGGATGAGCACATACAACGCCGGAAGGCGGCACAGGGAGAGGATAGCCAAGATCCTCATGATGCATGCCAACAAGCGGGAGGAGCTCGCTTGCGCTTTCGCGGGTGATATCGTGGCCGTGGTGGGCCTGAAGAAGAGTTTCACGGGAGATACGCTCTGTGACAATAAGTATCCCATCACCTTTGAGCCGATGGTCTTTCCGGAGCCGGTCATAACCGTGGCCATCGAACCCAAGACCAGGGCGGACCAGGAAAAGCTGTCGACATCGCTTAACCGGCTGGCCGAGGAAGACCCCACCTTCAGGGTGCGCGTCGATGAGGAGAGCGGGCAGACCGTGATCTCGGGGATGGGCGAGCTCCACCTGGAAGTCCTGGTGGACAGGATGATCCGGGAGTTTGGGGTGAAGGCCAATGTTGGCAGGCCGCAAGTGTCCTATCGCGAGACCATCACCGAGGCGGCGAAGGGCGAGGGCCGGTTCGCCAAGCCGGGCGCAGGAACCAGCAAGGGTCAGTTCGGCCACGTGGTGCTCAAGATCGAGCCGGGGCCCCGCGGCTCAGGCTTCGAGTTCTTCTCAGGGGTCGGCCCCGAGACCATTCCGAAGAACATGATACCGGCGATCGAGCAGAGCGTGCACGACTCGCTGGAGAACGGGGTGCTCGCGGGTTATAAGGTGGTCGACGTGAAGGCCCGCCTGGTGGGTGGAAGCTATCACGAGCAGGATTCCACCGAGGTGGCCTACAAGATCGCGTCCGCGATAGCGGTGCGGGACGCCATCATACATGGAAAGCCAATAATAATGGAGCCGGTCATGAACGTTGAAATCGTGGCGCCCGAGGAGTACGTGGGCGACGTGATCGGCGACCTGAATACAAGGCGTGGCAAGGTAAGCGGCAGCCTGATGAGAGCCGACGGGCATGTGGTGAAGGCCACAGTCCCGCTCTCGGAGATGTTCGGTTATGCCACGGGCTTAAGATCGGCAACGCAGGGCAGGGCCCTGTTCACTATGGAATTCTCACATTACGAGGAAGTGCCTAAGCGCCTTGCCGAACGGATGTCGGCAAGGATCAATGGTATGATCTGACCATTGAGGTGATTGATGAGGGACGGAGATGGCAAAGGCGAAGTTTGAGCGTACGAAGCCACATATTAACGTATGTACGATCGGTCACATCGATCATGGCAAGACTACGCTTACTAGTGCGATCACGATGTGCTTGAGCCAGAAGGGATTTGCAGAGGTACGCTCTTTTGACTCGATCGACAATGCTCCGGAAGAGAAGGAGCGAGGCATCACTATAGCGGTGGCTCACGT
>JAUVJV010000408.1 GCA_030592245.1 Candidatus Eiseniibacteriota bacterium | reverse complement strand
GGATGGATCATATAAGAGAGCTCTTCAAGAACAATGAGGTCTATGTCCCCGAGGTGCTGCTTGCGGCCAAGAGCATGCAGCAGGCCATGCAGGTCTTGAAACCCCGGCTCGTCGAGAGCGGGATCGAGCCCAGGGGCAAGGCAGTGGTCGGGACTGTGCGCGGCGATCTTCACGACATCGGCAAGAACCTGGTGGCGATGATGCTGGAGGGTGCGGGTTTCGAGATCATAGACCTGGGTAATGACGTGCCCGCGGAGCGTTTCGTCGAGGCGGCTGCCGAGCACGAAGCCCATATGATCGGCATGTCTGCACTTCTGACCACGACCATGCACGTGATGAAAGAGACCGTCGAGCTCGTGAAGGAAAAGGGCCTGGCGGGGAAGGTCAAGACCATGGTGGGCGGGGCCCCGGTAACGAGGGGTTTCGCAGAGGAGATCGGCGCGGACGGCTATGGAGACGATGCCGCCACCGCCGTCGATCTGGCAAAACAATTCGTCGGGGGTTAGACCGTGGATTTCCTGGAACTCGTTGAGCTGAGACCCGTTCTCGGAGACGGGGCCATGGGTACCATGCTCCAGATGCACGGCCTCACCTCCGGTGAATGCCCGGAAACCTGGAACCTGGATAAGCCGGACGCCGTGGCAGCCACCCACAAGGCCTACGCCGGCGCCGGTTGTGATTTCGTGACAACCAACACCTTCGGGGCCAACCCCATCAAGCTCTCAAGGCACGGGCTGGATTCACGGATCGAGGAGATAATAGCCCGCGGTGTCGAGCTGGCGCGCGGCGCCGCCCAAGGATGCATGGTGGCAGGCTCCGTGGGACCGACCGGAGGCCTGCTTGAGCCCTATGGCGAGCTTCCCCCCTCTGAGGTAGAGGCAGCTTTTGAGACCACGGCCAGGCTCCTGGAGAAGGCCGGGGTCGATTTCTTTATCGTTGAGACCATGATCGATCTTAATGAAGCCCTCCTGGCCGCCCGGGCCGTAAGGGGGGCTACCGATAAACCACTTGTCGCCACCATGGCTTTCACCAAAGGAGCCAGGGGCATTCGGACCGTGATGGGAGCCTCTCCCCAAGAGGCCGCGGCCGGGCTTGAAGAGGCTGGAGCCAATGTCATAGGCACTAACTGCTGCAGCGGCATGGAGGAAGCTGCCGAGATCATGAAGGAGATCGTGGCGGCTACCGGACTCCCAACGATCGCCCAGCCCAACGCGGGCCTTCCCATACCGGAGGGAGACAAGGTCATCTATCCCGAGTCGCCAGAGGCGATGGCGGATGGTCTACCGAAGCTGCTCGACATCGGAGTCCGTATCGTGGGCGGTTGCTGCGGGACCACTCCCGAACACCTGGCCAGGATGGGGTCCCTCCTCGGAAAGGCCAAGCATCCGCCCGGGGTTAATTGACACCCCTACCGCACCCGATTAGAATCTATTAGAAGCCGGTTACAGCAGAATCCACCGGCAGATGGCCTTGTACCAGGTGAGTAATATCATGAAAGCTCTGTTGGGCATCGATGTCGGGGCGGTAAGCACGAACCTCGTACTGCTCGGTACGGATCTCGAGGTAATCGAACGCTTCTATATCCGCACCGAGGGAGCCCCCATATCCTCGATCCAGAAAATCATGGCCCTCGCCGCTCGGCGCGCCTCCGGTCTCAAGATAGTCGCCGCAGGATCGACCGGGAGTGGACGCCATCTCGCGGCTGCCATGGTGGGTTCCGACATTGTGAAGAACGAGATCACCGCCCATGCTACCGGTTCCTTGAGAATGTTTCCCGAGACGCGCACCATAATCGAGATCGGCGGCCAGGACTCCAAGGTGATTGTCCTGAGAGAAGGGGGCGTGGTGGATTTCGCCATGAACACGCTGTGTGCCGCCGGGACCGGCAGCTTCCTGGACTACCAGGCAAGCCGCATGGGAATCTCCATCGAGCAGTTTGCCGACCTTGCCGTCAGAGCCCAGCGGAGCGCACGCATCTCGGGCAGATGCGCCGTATTCGCGGACACCGACATAGTCTTAAAACAGCAGCAGGGCGAGGACCGGGGGGCGATCGCGAGGGGACTCTGCGAGTGCCTTGCCAAGAACTTCCTCTCCTGCGTGGCCGGCGGAAAGCAGATAGAACCGCCGGTGATATTCCAGGGCGGCGTCGCATCCAACACTGCGGTGAAGGAGGCCTTCGAGCGGGAGCTCGGCCTGGAGGTCAGGGTACCCGAGTACCACCAGGTGATGGGCGCCATAGGCGTGGCCATCCTCGCCTGGCGCCATGCCCGGGAAGGCAAGCCGACCGCCTTCGGAGGCTTCGACATCAGGCAGGGAAACCTCACCACCCGGAGCTTCTCCTGTGAGGAGTGCTCCAACTTCTGCGAGGTCCTGGAGATCCTCGACGGTGAAACTCTGGTGACAAGGTGGGGGAGCAGGTGCGGGAGGTGGAACCTCAAGTGACGGGGAATCCCTTAAGGATGAAGTCGGTCGCTTTCATTACCGTCGGCTGCAAGCTTAACCAGTTCGAGACCGAGCAGATGAGAGAGATGGTCGAAGCCGGGGGCCACACCACCTGCCCGGCTAACGAGGGTGCCGATATCTTTGTGATAAACACCTGCACGGTTACATCCAAGAGCGACTATCGCTCGAGACAGGCCGTCCGGAGGGCCATACGCTCCAACCCGGACGCCCTGGTGGTGGTAACAGGATGCTATGCCCAGGTTGCCCCCGACGATCTGGCCCGGATCGATGGTGTCAACGTGGTACTGGGAAACGCCGAGAAGGCGGAGATCCTCGACTTCATCACCTCAGCCACTAGGCAGGCTCCCACGGCCGGCGCGGCACCGACGGTCAAGGTTACTCCCACCGGAGAGCTTTCGCCGCTTAAGGCAGGTACGCGCCTCCGGGCCTTTGGCAGATACACAAGAGCTTTCGTTAAGATT
>JAUVJV010000112.1 GCA_030592245.1 Candidatus Eiseniibacteriota bacterium | reverse complement strand
GGCTTCGGCTGGTTAGGCTCATGGCCCGCCACCATCGCCTTCGCCATCGCCACCGTGATTGAGATCGGAGCCTACTTCATCCCGTGGGTGGACAACCTCCTGGACATGATCGCCACACCCGCTGCTGTCGTCGCCGGCACCATAGTCACGGCATCGGTCATAGGCGATGTATCACCGCTGCTCCGCTGGACCCTGGCAATTGTCGCAGGCGGGGGGATTGCTGGCATAGTCCAGAGCTCCACCGTCCTTCTCCGGGGCACCTCGACGGCAACCACGGGCGGCGTCGCGAACCCGGCCGTATCGGCAAGCGAGCTTGGTGCTTCGATCGTGGGGACGATAGTCTCCATCGTTGTGCCGGTTGTGGCGGCAATCCTGGTCGCGCTGATCCTGCTTCTGATCGTGAGGAAGACCCGCCGCCCGAGGCGACAGTCGGGCTGAACTGAGATACTTGCCGGGCAGTGTGGTCAGTATTCTGAGGATCCCGCCCGATGACCTGCCCTCGGGATTCTAACACCAGGGACAGATGGTGCGCTGAGGGCCTGCCCCGGGGACATGTAAACCGTCCAGGCCAGCCAGTCGATTCCAGTAATGCGCTGGTTACTTGTAGGGACACGGGTGTATCCTCAGGCAACACTTTGGGCCGCTTTCGCGAGATCCTATGCCTCAGATCGGCCGGGATTCCCGGACCGCGCAAGCCGGGGTATGGTCGGGAGACCCTTGTTATCAGGGGCTTGGCCGGCATGCTCCGAAGATCACGCGGGAATTGGCCGCCCGGTGGCACGCGGTATGCTTACTATTGAAGGCATAAACGTCAGATTCATGGTCTGAACGCTGCCTTTAACTGGATGAAAGCGCCAGTCCTTAAGGGCTCCCGGCTTGGCCGGGGGCCCTTGCGGTATTCTAGCGTATAGGCGAGGCTTCACTCTCAGGCGAGGCCGTGCTTGGCTTTAAGCTCGTCGTAGACCAGTGCGGACACGCGCCTGATGACATTGCCGCGGGAGTTGATCCAGCGCGTGAGGTTCCGTGTGCGATTCCGTTTCTCGATGATGGCGATGATGGTGTACGGATATCGCTTGCCGTTATTTCCCCTGGCCGCAAGGATGCCGAAGTCGCCGCAGAGACGAGAGGTGGTACCCGTCTTGTGATATACCAGGGTGCCCTTGGGGATATTGGGCACGCTGTCGTAGAGCCTGTCACGGTTAGGAAGCGCCATCAGCCTGCGGAGTTCCGCTGAGTGAGGGAGCCTGCCCTTCCAGAGCGAGTACAGGAACCGGCTGTAGTCATGGGCGGAGGCAAGGTTGCGATAGGTCCTGCCGCCCGCGGGGATCCTCTCCACTATTCTGGTCTGTTTAAAAATGCTGGAATAGTTGCCGCGAAGGATGTGATCGACCGCCTTGGGGCCGCCCAGGAGATCTATGAGATTGTTAGTTGATGAGTTGCTGCTCCGCTGGATCATGCGCTCCATCAGCACCCGGGTCTTCGGTCCGTAAATGTAGGTGCCACGCTTGGCCTCGTGGAAGAAGGCCAGAGCGATGAAGGGTTTGATCATGCTCGCCGCCTGGCGTGGGATATCCTCATTTATGGTGACAAGTTTGGTGTCGCTCGTAAAATCATAGACCGACCAGGAGGTCGCCTCATCGCTGGATAGTCTGCCTTCCTTTCGCCCGGTCCGCACGTAGGACTCGACCTTCTGCTCAAGGTCGGAATCCATTCGCTGGACTGTCTTTGTGGGTGGGGGGTCTTTCTCGAAAGCCTCGTGGAGAAACGAGGCCTCACCGTACACCACATCATTGTTGTTCTCACGGATGAAACTCACCCTGATCCCGGTGCCTTCGAGTTCGGCACGGTGGGTCTTGACCATGCTCATGCTGGATGGCCTGTCACCGTAGCGCTTGTACACCAGGGCGTACTCACCATCCTGGGTCTGCTCGATCACCAGCCGGCTCTTTATGTCGGGTCCCAGGGTGCGGGAGACGGCCTCGTAGTTTTTCTTGTGGACGTCCAGGTTGGGGCCCTTGCCGTATACGATATTGTAGAGCTCGTGATATCCGGTATCGCGGATGACGGCAGCCTTCTCGAAGCCGTCCTCTACCAGGCTTACGGAGTGCTCCCGTGCTATCGTCTGGGCCGCGGGCTCAGTTCCGCAATCGCAGTCATACACGATGCCGTAGTTACCCGAATCACCCTTGACAATGCGGAGTCTCCGGCGTATCTCAGGCCCCAGGATGGCCCCGACCTCTTCCATGTAGTCGAGAGCGGCTTCAATATCGGAATGCCAGATGTAGGAGACATCGTACATGGCCCCGGCGGCCCGGCATATCGAGCTCCACGGGGCTGCTACGGTGAGGCCCCCAAAGGCGAACATGGTCTTTGTGAATTCTCGTCTATTCATTTCCCGATCTGCGAAAATTGCCAGGACCGTACGTCCTGTCAAGGTACTTATTATCACCGACGGGGCAGGGGATTCAAGACTTTTTTGTTGGATAGGCAGGTGTTTTCAAGACTGGTGCGGGCCCAAGGCCCATAATCAGGGCCTGTTCGGCCTCATACCGGCAGAAAAAAGAACGGAGGCTACGGCGGTGAGGTTTCTCACCCCGTAACTGCACAAACCCTCCAGCGAAGTTCGACGAAAGTGCTCACACCACGCTCCCCACCACCGTCAGGTGAGACGATCCCGACTGGAGCTCCTCTGATGCCAGGCCGGCGCGACCTAGCTACAAGCCCGGCATCATTGATCACCGCTTCATCGCTGTTTCTGCCTTCAAGGTCACAGGTGATGAAGTATTGGTTCGCCCAGTCAGTCGAGAGGCTGCGACAAAATGCCTTCGTCACAGTGTTTCGTCTACCCCCAGCCCCGTTCCTATGAATGGCCGAGAAAACACCCCGAAGCATGCAGCACTCTGCCATTGAGTCAGAGCAGATCGGATGGATCCCATGACCGGTGCCGGGCTCAGGCATACGCCGCCACCCGGCTCCAACCCTCAGTGAGTTATGCTCCTCCATGGCAGGGCTCCTTGCCTCAGGGGAAAAGAAGAGGGCTGCCCCCGACCATCGTTCCCTCGGCGGTACTATACCCACGCCACTTCGGACTGTGAAGTGTGAGACTTGCTTTGCCGGGAAAAGTGACAAGTCATCGTGTGGTATAGAGCAACTTCTGCACTCTGCATGGGCTTCTGCGTCATCGCCGGGCCGAGCCCGGGATCCGGCCCCATCGGGTTCACCGCACCCGGGCTCCACGCTGTGCAGCGGACCGGCCGGCTGATTCCCCGTTGCGTTAGTATAGTCGTACCGGAGCGGGGAAGGGAGCCTATGAGCGCTCCCGGTACCCTGGGAGGTGAGGCCGATGTTTGCAGGAAGATCCACTGCCGCCGTGTCCATGCGGCGGTATGTAGCCCCCGCTGTGGCCTGTGCATTCATTCTGGTTTGTATGGCATGGAACGGCGCGCATGCCGGTGGCGGCCCGGAGGACGTGGTCTATCTTTCCGAAGAGGACTGGACGGGGCGACCACAAATCGAGCCTGTCTGGATATTGGAAGTCAGGAGGGACAGCGCTTTTGTGGTGCGAAACCAGTTCGTCGATGACTATGGCGAGCGAGTTCCCGACAGGTCTTTCCCCATCAGCTCAGTCCTGGTTCAGAGAAGCGGTGGCGGGATTGATGAGAATGGGGGAAGGTACTTCTATACTCACAGAGTGAACCTCGGGGTGCAGGCAGACGGCTCCCTCAAGGAGCCTGCGGTCGAGTGGCACCGCGAGCCACCCCCCATGGACAAGGAGTATGGGGCCGCCTATACGCCGTCTCGCAAAGTGCTGCTGGTATGGACTAGATCGCCCCGAACGGTGCAGGTCTATGCGGCCGATGGCAGGTGCCTGACCGATCTGGGTTATGATGTTACGTCTGCCCGCTGCTTCGACCCTGCAGAGCGAATCCTTGGCTTCGTGACCGAAGAGATGGACCTGGGCCAGAGTAAGATCGAACTTCAGAGGATTATCATTCTGGATTATGACGGACAGATTCTTTATGAGACCGACTGGACTGAATGCGAGTTCTGGAACGGCGTGGCGTATACGAGAATCGATCCCGATGTCTTCTGGTTGGATATCACAGACTGCCGTAGAGAAGGGTCATACATGCTCCGGCTGGATGAGGGGACGATGCACAGCCTGGAGAATCTGCCGGATGGAGCGTGGGCATTTGCGGACAATGGGCGCCACGTTGCCGTTTACAATAGGCCCCGGTTCAGTGTCTTCGATCTCAGCGCTCCCGAGACTCCAGAGCTCCTGACCACCATTGAGGTATCCGGGATAGGGCCATCGAAAGTCATCACACGTGCCGAACTATCAAATGATATGCATCTCCTGGCATACGGGCCACTTCCTATCGACAACATGAATACCCCTCAGCCGCACTTCAATGTACTTGATCCGGGAAGTGGAAAACCACTGGCGCGGCTTGTTAAGGTCGGCGAGATGGATCTCGTGGGGCCAATAGCCTTCGTGGGTGATTACGTTTTCTGCGGGACCGGGTTTGGTGGACATGGCTTCATGTCTGATAGCAAGTACATTCAGCTTTATGACCTCAGGGGCCTGGTGGGCGAGCACGAGTAGGCGGCGATGGGCCTCAGGCGTGCCTGGCCGACCCGTTCGGGGTTTATCTGTGGCGGGTCTCCCACTGCGCCCATTCCTTCCGGAAGGCGGAATACATGGCGGCCTTCTCAGCATTGGAGAGGAAAGAGGCGTCGATAGAGTTGGTGGTGAGGCGCTTGATCTCTTCCTGGGTGAAGTCGAGATCGCCGGCAAGGGCAAGGTAATCCCCGGTGAGAGATGAGTTGAACATGGCGGGATCATCGGCGTTGACCGTGACCATCAGGCCCTCATCGAAGTACTCCCGTATCGGATGTTTCTTGATGGATTCACAGACCCCGGTCTTAACATTGCTGATGGGACACATCTCCAGCGGAATCTGGTGCTGCTTAAGGTACTCCACCAGCTCGGGATCCTCTTTGGCTCTTACGCCATGGCCGATCCTCTCAACGTCCAGAGCCTTTATCGCACCCCACATCGACTCAGTCCCGGCGACCTCACCGGCGTGCGCCGTCAGGCGAAAGCCGCGTTTCCTGGCCTCGCGGTAAAGCTCCTCGTAAGGCTCGGGCGGGAAGAGCTGTTCGCTCCCGCCGATGCCCACGCCTATCAGACCCTTGTCCAGGTAGGGAGTTGCCTCTTCCAGGCGTTGCATGCCGATCTCGGGACCGTGGTCACGGACAAAGTCGATAATGAGGTTGCAGCGGATGCCTGTCTCGGCTTCGGCCTTTTCTTTACCCTGGATGACATACTTGATGATCCTGGGTATGGAGAGTCCCATTCTCCTGTAATCGCCGGGTGCGAAGAAGGACTCGACATATTTCACGTTCTGACGGCTAAGATCGGTGAGCACATCGCGGGCGATGACCTTGAAATCCTTCTCATCCTGGATGAAGGTGTTCTTCCAGGTCCAGACCTCGATGAAGTGGGAGAAATCGGTATAGGTGAGTCTCGCGTTGAGGTCCTCGACAGAGCGGATACTCGGTTCGGTGCCCTTGCGCTGTATGAAGCCCAGGAGCGTCTCCGCCGGGATCGAGCCCTCCATGTGAAGATGCAGCTCCACCTTGGGCATGTCGCATATGAACCGGCTCAGGCGGGAGTCTACCTGAGGATTCTGTTCCTTCGTGGGGTGTTGTTCCTTCATGGGGTGCTGCTCCTTTGAGTTTGTTAGGGGATTATGCCAGCTTGGAAGTTCAAGTTCCAGACGAATTCGAGACCCCTGTCAATCGGGGAGCCAGTCAAATGTCTGGGAGCGTGACTCTCCCTCGGTAAGCGGCCGCACTTCCGGCGGTCATCCCTATAGCCCAATCTTAAGATGGTCGGGCCTCAGTATCGCCTTGTGGAGAACGAGGCGCATTAGTTCCTTCTGCTGGTATGGCTTGATCCCGGCGAATACCTCGCTGAAATCGGCGAGTGCCTTTGTGACGAGCTCCCGGTCGACGGTATTGTCTGCCGTCGGCGAAATCCGGACACGGAGGGGTTATAATCTAAGCTGCACTTTGAGGGGCCGCCTGGTCCCGAAAGGAGGCAGCTATGAAGTCCGGGGAGAGCCGCAGTCCTGAGAGTGTAGTCCGAGAGATCTGCCGCAAGACCCTCTGGAAAAAACTCAAAGCCCTCGATTAGTATCAGGCACTCTCTCGTTGCTTACTGAATATAGCCCAGGGCACGGAGTTCCTTCTTCACCCCCTCGCTGAGGTTGGCAGGGATATCGCTTCCGTACCTGCCTTCCACATGCCATACCAGAACATAGGGTGGTTCGGGTCTCTTGAGCGGACCCGATGCGGATTCTGCCCGGGCACGTCTGCCGAGTACTGCAAATGGGATCTGCTCGGGGTTCGCCAGGGATTCCCCTATGAACGTCTCTGTGGTTGCCGGCTCGCCGTCGATTCTGACGTTGAACCCGGTCGGAATATCCCTGGGGATGTGTATCATGAACCCCATTTTGACACGACCTTCGGGCCTGAAGTCCTTCATTTCAAATACCGAACCAGGGGCCTTACTCGAAATCCCACCGCCGGGGCTTAGGCCTCTGCAGTCACCACCTAGAGACTCAAAGGGACAAATCCGGCCCCTGGTGGCTCCTCTTTCGGCAGAGATTGCTATGTCGAAACTATGCTGCTTATCTCCGGGGTCGACTTCGACATACCAGACATCGGAGAGTTCCGTGAGGGCTCTGGACAGCAGCTCCTCTAGCGGGGCAATCGCCTCGGAGCACTCACCCAGGCAATCCTCGGACTCGCCCGGATCCTCTTTGAGGTTGAACAGCATTTGGTCGGCGGAAGAGAGATCGTAAATGAGCTTCCATGGATGGGCGGTAACCGCCTTTATCTCAGGCCCATCTCTGACCGCTTCGGAATACGCCACGAGAGGAGGGAAGAGAGCGTGATGGCCGGCCACGGCCTTCCCATTGCTCATTACGAGCGGCACAAGGCTCGCGCCCTCGAAAGTGAAACCGGAGTCCAGGCCGAGCAAATCCAGAATGGTGGGAGTTACATCCACCAGACGCACCT
>JAUVJV010000259.1 GCA_030592245.1 Candidatus Eiseniibacteriota bacterium | reverse complement strand
CATGAATGAGGTCTCGGTGGACGATCTTCGTGAAATCGAGCGGCAGCTGGAGCGAAAGAGCCGACCGGGCCGCAACAGGAAACCGAAGTAGGGGGACGCTCCATGCTTGATCCACTGGTTATCAAGGAGATGTGGGCGGCAGTCGCGACGCACCTCTGGCAATCAACAGTGGTGATCGCGGTACTCCTCTTGCCCTATATGCTCCTTCGCAACGGACCCGCCAGGTTGAGGAACATGCTCTGGAGCATCGCCCTCATTAAGCTCTTCCTTCCGCTTCCCCTGCTGGTGAGACTGTGGGAACCGCTGGCCAGGTATGTCACGCTCACCGCCGCCTGGCTCCTCGGGGCTGGTTGGCTCACGTATCGATGGGCGAGAGAGAGAAACGCTCCCGGGCTTAAGGGTGGAGGCCCGCCTGCCTGGGCGGATCCCCGGGTAGAGATGCGTGTGCTCGTGGCGCTTGAGGATACCGGCATACCCCGGGAGGTGGTGTGCATTGTGCCAGGTTCTGCTCTTCCGGCCGTCACCGGCCTCTTCAGAAGACGGATAGTCGTATCAGAACGCATGGTGCTCGGGCTCACCGCCGCCGAGCTTAAAGCCATCCTGCTTCACGAGCGAGAGCACCGGCGCCGTTTCGATCCGCTGAGGGCACTTGCCAAGCGGATCGCCCTTACGGTCTTCTTCTACTATCCCCCGCTCTGGGCCGTGCTTCGCCAGCTCGACTCATCCTGTGAGATGGCCTGCGACCAGGCGGCCATAAGAGCGGGAGTAAGACCGTCGGCTTTCGCGAGGGCGCTTGCCCGCACGCTGGAGCTGGGCTTAAGTCCGGCACCTGCTCCCGCGGGGCTCGGAATCAAGGCCAGATCCACGATACAGAATCGTTTCGACGAGATCAGTCAACCGGGGAGGTTGGTCACAATGAGAAGACACCGAATCGCCTTACTCAGCGCCATTACGCTGGCCGTCCTGATTACCGCCTTTCCTCTTCCATCCTGCGTGAAGGAGGGCGACCCGCCACCGCCTCCGAAACCTCCCGAGGTTGCGGAGGTTCCACCCATCACCGATGAGGCAGGCCATAAGAATTCGGTGAAGCCGCCTGTTCTCATTCAGGAGACGATGGTGCTGCCTGAGTATCCCGAGGCGGAGAGAAAGACGGGTATCCAGGGCGCGGTTGTTCTGGAAGCCCGGATCTTGAAGGACGGCAGCGTGGGCGAGATCACCGTCGTCGAGGGTGTGGAGAACCATCCCTCACTGGAGAAAAGCGCCAGGGACGCGCTGCGCCAGTGGAGGTTCGAGCCGGCGACCGAGAACGGGGAACCGGTCGAGATGATCGTGCAGATACCTCTTGCTTTCAGGCTCGATGATCATGCTAAGACCGAGGGCGAGGCGAAGGCCGGGGGTGAGGAAACGATGCCTCAACTCATCCCGGAGAGCATAATCAAGCCGGAATACCCTGAAGATGCCCGCAAGAAAGGAATCACGGGCAAGGTGATCATCGAGGCCGAGGTGAAGCCGGACGGTACCCCGGGAAACATCACGGTCAAGGAAGGAATTCCGGGTTACCCCGCCTTTGATGATAAGGCCATCGAAGCTGTCAAACAGTGGAGATTCAGGCCCGGCACCAGGGATGGCAGGCCGGTTGCGGCGACAGTGATGATCCCGTTGGAATTCAGCCTGGATGATAAGAAGTAGGACTCGGATTTAGACGGTAGAGATACCTTACGAGATGGATTACCTGGACTTCATTGCCAGAGTAACCACTCCTCCGCCTCCACAGCAGCAGGAAGAACTCTACTGACCCGGATTGCCAATGCAGCCCCCCCCATAAGGCTGCACTGACCTTGACACAGATACTACCACTGCATTAGACTTGCGTCGGATTCTAACACTTTCAGGAGGAGGACCTGATGCGGAAACTAATCTGTATTCTCACAATTGCTGTGCTTTCGTTCTGTGTAGGGGCCGCCTGGAACCCCGCCTGCGCGGGGCTAGGAGGCCTCTCCGACAGGCTCAAGAAGAAGGCGACAGAGGAAGCCGAGAAGATGATCGACGGCACTCCGGAAGACACCACGGAGGTGGAGAAGCAGGTGGAGCAGAAGACATCCGAAACGGGAGCGGCGGCGGGCGAGGCCGGCGCCGGCACGACCGGCTCGGAAGACATGACGCTCTACACCAAGTACGACTTCGTGCCGGGCGATAGGGTCATCTTCTACGATGACCTCTCGGGCGAGGAGATCGGCGAGTTCCCGACGCGGTGGAATCTGGAGAAAGGTGTTTTCGAGATAGTCCGGCAGGGCAACGAGAACTACATCATGTGCTCGGACAAGGGCTACATTCTTCCCAAGATCGCGCCTGCTCCTCTCCCTCCCAAGTACACGGTGGAGATGGAGCTCTACTCCAATGGCCCGGAATATGAGGGACACTGGTACTATATCGAATGGCTCGATGCCGGCGGGAGCTGCATCGCCAGCCTCACGTTCAAGGGCGGAGGAGGGACGTCGCTGAGCATACTGCGCAAAAACCTGGCGAGCAAGAATCTGCCGGCGAGAGTGGCGGAAGGCCTGCACACCATGCGTATTATGGCCACGAAGAGTACGATCAAGTGCTACCTCGACAATGTGCGCATAGCCAATGTCCCCAAGGTGGAAGGCTTCGATCCGGTCGCCTTCCGGGTTTACATGGACCCGTGGAAGGACGATCCCGCAAATAATCCCATGCTGCTCAAGAGCTTCCGCTTCGCCGAGGGCGGCAAGACCCTGAGGGAGCAGCTTGACGAGACGGGCCGCATCATCACGCACGGGATACTCTTTGACTCCGGTTCCGATCGTATAAAGGGCGAGTCGTACAAGACGCTGGCCAATATCAGCCGGCTCCTCACAGACGATCCCGAACTGCGGCTTTCCATCGAGGGCCATACCGACAGCGACGGTGCCGAGGAATACAACCTGGACCTCTCGGATAAGCGCGCCCTGGCGGTGAGGACTTATCTCGTGGATACTTACAAGATCGACGGCAACCGCCTCGAAAGCAAGGGCTGGGGCGAGACCGAGCCCATAGACGCCAATGCCACTCCCGAGGGCAAGGCCAACAACCGGCGGGTGGAGCTGGTGAAACTATAAGTGCAGGCGGCCCCTTAGTAGATCGAGGCGGCCTTGCGGACCACGCCGTCCGGGATGCGGTGCCCGATGATCTCGGCGGTCCTTAAGTTAAGCGAGAGCTGTACCTTCCTTGGCGAGGCTATGGGCAGTTCCCCGGGATCTCTCCCTTTGAGGATCTGTGCCGCGAACTCCCCCGACTGTTTTCCGACATCGGTGTAGTCGGGTCCCACGGCGAGCAGCGCTCCCATCTTGACGAAATGCTCGGACAGGCCCATCAGGGGCAGATTGGTCTGGAAGGCATAGAGGAAAACATACTGCAGAGACTGCGTGGTAAGAACAGTACGGTCACTGACAAGCCAGAGCGCATCGATGCGGGACCGGAGCGCCGTCAGAGCCTCTGGAACCTCGGCTTCAGAGCTTATCGGATGAGCGACGAGCCCAAGGCCCATCCGGTTGGCCGCTTTCCTTGCCGCGTCCACGATGAACTGGCTCTCCTCCGGGTTGTAGATCACGCCTATCTTGCGGGCGCGCGGCACAACATCGAGGAGTGAGGCGAACTGCTCATCCACCGGGACATCCAGGCACACGCCGGTCATGGGAGTGCCCCCGTTGCCTCCGGAGTTTAAGAGCCCGCTCTGCGCCGGCTCGGAGACCATCGAGAACACCGACGGGATCCCACAGTTGCAATCCTTGACCAGCTTTGCGGCGCTGGTTCCCAGGGCCAGGATTATGTCGCTCTGGGTGCTCTCGATCATTCCCTTTAGCTCCTCGGGCGTATTGACGTCCACGTCAATCACATACCGGATGAAGGTCGGGCGGAACCCTTTCTCCTTCATCACACTCGCGAAGCCATCCAGTGCGAGATCATAGGCGCGTATGCTCCTGCTCTCAACGACCGTAATGTGCACATCCTCTGCACCGAGCACGGGCTGAAGGCCCAGGCACACCGCTATGACAAATAGAATGAGTCGTGCACAAACGCACGCGTACCCACTCCTGCCACGTTTCACAGCCGTCCTCCTAAAAGGGTTATGCTCCCGACTGTTCGTACTCCTGTAAAGACTACCCCTATGGGACTTATATCGGCTGGGGGGTTCTTCTCCTTTATTACAAAGTGGGTTAGCGGGAGAGGACGGAAATCATGACGTTTTCGGTGACGGAGTCGCAGACCTTGATACCATTTGGAGATAGTTGCAGATTGTTGCCGTTCCTGGAGAGGAGGCCCTGCTCGATGAGACCGGCTATGCCGGCATCCAGGCGGCATTCGTCAATCACGAAGCGATCCTTGAGGCCGGCAAGGTCCAGACCGCGCTCGGTCCGGAGGCCCAGCAT